>JAOARK010000529.1 GCA_025210575.1 Schleiferiaceae bacterium | reverse complement strand
TTATGAGGACCAAGGCTAATCGCAGCTGCCACAAATTCGGTAGAACATCATTCCTTTTTTAGACTGAATGCAGCCTTTATCGTCAATGGTCCATTTATCAAAAAATTTTGTTTTAGGTCCATCGTTATTCAAGTGTAATTTGTTTTTATGCACCATCCAATCTCCAGTTAAACTGATTTCTCTCTTTGGGTCTGAGAAATCTTGATAATTAAAAGTATGGTTTGCGTTCACCTTTAAAACGATACCCTTGTGCGCTTTTGTGCCGTAAGTACCTATGAAGTCGTTGTCAGTTCGGTTTACCTTAAAAGCAGTAAGGAATAATATCAGTAACGCGAGCGTGGAGAATAATTTAAAGTGATTCATGAGATGTAGTTTTTGTAGTTGGTAATGATCCAGTGTAAATAAAAACGAGTTGGTTTTCAGTTAAATAACGCAGTTGGTTATTGCCTATTATCTTTTGTATATGAATTCTTTTTCAATAAGTCTACAAAAGCGCAGCCTACTTTTTGAGGCCTAAAGTCAATCCAAAGAAAAGAGCAAGTTCATTAATATAGGCCTCTGCATTTCCCTGTCTGAGACCTTGTAGGGATTGGTTGGTAGAAGGAATATACTCAACAGGGTTAGCATAATTTACAATGTTTTCGAAACCCCTATTTCGGCCATAGGTGTATTGCAATCCAGTTATCACCTGAATGTTTTTAAAGCGAGCAACAGGGCCAAGAGTTATGTGGTATTTGTCTAGATGTACTTGGTTAATCTTGAATTTGTCTTCTAGAAACCTGAAAGCGGAAGTAGAAGAGGCAGAAAAATCAGTTCGAAAGCCGCCTAGCACAAAGAGCTTTTCGTTAAAGTATTGTTTGAAGCCAATAGCAAAATTTGTAACTGGTTTTGCTCCTGCATAGTAGGACATGAAATCTGTTGAACTTACGGGGATATCGCCTAGAATCTCTGAATCAACATTTGAATTGATGTTGATACTGTTGTAAGTATCTAAGCTGTGAAAATATTCAACAGTAAAGAGTATGGAGTTTTTTCTGCTTACTGTAACGTACTGCATACCTAAAGCTATTGAAAAAGGAGATTTAACGAGAGTTTTAATGTCCCGCTCTACTTCAGCAAAAGATTGATTTGAGGTAAACTGATCAGATTGATTGTTAAATACATTTGAACGAATTCCGGATTTTCTTACATCTGCTGTGCCCAAGAAAGGAATATTAGGGAAAGTGACATTAGCACCAATACTAAATTGTTCGTTCTTAGATTTGTACTGAGCACCTAACTTGATTACAAAACTTACATCCCAATATTTCACTTCTTCTTCAAAACCACTTTCAGCAATGTACTTAGGTTCAGATTGGCCATTTACAATAATAGTGTCTGATTTTTGATATGCTTTAGCATTCTGAATGAATTGATAGTTTAAAATCTTTGTCGAGACAAAAGCGCTGGATCCTATGAAAAACTGTGGATTTATTTTATAAGAAAAGCCGGCTCCAACCCAGGTGTCATCAAATCTTCTGTTGTAACGCAAATAGCCAACGTATTTTTCTAAGCCTTCAACACGTTGTATAATATCAATTTCACTTTCGTGCTGAAGCACATATTCTTTTTCATCTGAAGTAGGAGATAGAACGACTGCCTCTACACCCCATTTTTCATTCTTAGTAGGAATAACATACGACAAGAATCGCGGTTGAATCTTGAATATAAAATCTTCACCATTAATGTTCTCTCCTGCCAAATTCTTCACTTTGAGAAATTGAAGAGAAATAATACTCGCACTTAAAGAAAGTGAGGCAATATTTTCTTGGCCTATAAGTGAAGGGTTATAATAAACGGCACTTGGACCAGCGCTTCCTCCAACTACCGCTCCTCCTAATAAAGTGGATGGAGTATTGAAACTCCATGACCAATAATTATCAGTTTGGGCAGTGGCCAGTGCAGAATAAAAGCAATAAATAAAAATTAAATAAGCTGTTTTATTTGCCTTCGCTTTTTGAAGATTCATTGTTCATGATTGATACAAAGTGACCTTCAATATACTCTTGATTAACAACATAAAAAAGACCATCCATTTCTTTATGCTCAAGAAACAAAGAATCTGCATTTACTCTTATAACAGCAAAAATTGGATAGCTTTCATCCTGGTAAGATCCAGAAAGAGGGTGCTCTTCTACACTGCCTGAGAGTTGAGCCAACTTTTGGTTGGTGTTTGCATCCATTAAAGTGAGCTCTGCCATCTCGTTGTAACGCTTATAGGTTACAGTAAAATCTCTTCGTGAAGTTGAATCTGGAATAACAAAATAATGAGGTAATGGAGATTCATCAGCCAAGTTATACTCACCATCAGCACAAGAGATGAGCAATAGAGGAAGTAGGAAAAGAAAATAGTTTTTCATCATGTTATGTTCTGGCGAATTTTCGAGTGCTAAAAGTAACAATGAACCCAATAGCACATCCGATTGCAAAAGACCAGGCGAGATTGCTAAAATTTCCGAATAGAGAAAAATTTAATCTTAATAATTGTATTAGCGTTACTGTTGCATAACCAATGCCAATAAATAAGGCCGTTTTCAAGGTGGATTTCCAAAACTGGTTTTCGTCATTTATTAGAATGTCACAATTGTATTTACGAACCACTATGTATGTTACCGCGATCTGAAGAAGATAATACAGAACCCAAGAAACTTCTCTTGGTGAGATTCTCCAAGTGTGACTTGTTATTAAATCTTGGGTGACTAATAGCAACAAAACACATAGAACAAAATATGGTATGGCCCTTTTTGGATTAGCGAACTTGATGATACCCAATATATAAACGATGAGATTGAAATAAACCGGGATTATTAAAAACAGGTAAGCCCATTCAAAACTAGTGTTGATGTCCGCAACAGCAAGACTAATCCATATAAGGATGGTCAATACTATAAAGACGTTTAATGCAATTTTGTTTTTACCTGGTGTGTCAGATCGGTACCTTTTAATATTCAGTACCAAGGTGATAATGTTGATGACGAGCATTAAACCTAGTAGACCAAACAGAGTAGCAATAGCAGCTCCATAATCTGGATCAGCCATTAATGGTTCAGCTATAAAAATGACTGAACAAAACGCCAATATTTTTTTAGATGTCATTCTTCTTGTTTGGCTCGGTTAAAACCAAATTCATGCCAATGAGAGATATAGGCTATACCTTTTGCAGCTTAGCAAACTTGAGTAGAAGGTTCTTTTTTCCAGCATTGTCGAACATAACAACCGCCTTTTTGCTTGCGCCTTCACCAACAATTTCTTCCACATTACCTAAACCAAAACGATCGTGTAAAACTCGATCTCCTGCAGCAACGGCTGGCATGGTTGAATTCCCTCCTGTAGCTTGACTTACTTTTTTCATCCCTGCAGGATTTGGTTTGCGTACAGGTTGTTCCTGCTTACGCTGAAATCCACCACCATTATTAGTAAACCTCCTTGGTTTTGAAAAACTAACACCACCACCAAATGCATTGCTTAATTCGTCAGATGCTGGATTGTATGCCGGACTGAATTCTGGAACTTGAATATCAAGATGACGCTCATCTATGTCTTTAATAAAACGGCTAGGTTCACAATCAATCACTTTCCCCCATCTGTAACGGGTATGTGCATAAGTAAGATAGGCGCGTGTTTCAGCTCGAGTAAGGGCCACATAGAAGAGTCTTCTTTCTTCTTCCAGTTCACTTCGGCTATTTACACTCATCATGCTCGGGAAAAGGTTTTCTTCCCTTCCTACGATATATACATAAGGAAACTCAAGTCCTTTTGCCAAGTGTATGGTCATTAGCGCCACCTTAGGCTCTCCATCATCTTTGGCATCGCTATCTGTAAGCAATGCAATATCCTGAAGGTAGGATCCCAGACTAGCATCACCATCCTCAATTTGCTTCTGTTGCTCGCTAAAGTCTTTTATTCCATTTAGTAATTCTTGGATGTTTTCGTAGCGGCCAATACCCTCGGGAGTTTTATCTTCTCCTAAGGTATGAATGAGTTTAGAATTTTTTGCAATGTGCGCGGCTACATCAAAGGCATCTCCTTTATCAAGCATTGCCGTATAACTCTTAATTTGAGTCACAAAATCTAAGATGCGTTGTTTAGTTGGGTTGTTTAATGTGATTCCCGTTTGGTGAACTGTTGAAGCTACTTCCCATAGGCTAATGCCTTTTTCACTTGCCATTACAGTCATTTTATCCATGGTCGTGGCACCAATTCCTCTGGCTGGGTAGTTGATAACCCTTCTCAAAGCTTCCTCATCATTTGCATTGATTGCCAATCGGAAATATGCCATGAGATCTTTGATCTCTTTGCGTTGGTAAAAAGAGAGTCCACCAAAAATGCGGTATGGAATATTCTTTTTGCGCAAAGCGTCCTCAAAAGAGCGGCTTTGGGCATTGGTACGGTATAAGATGCAAAACGAATCGAATGGCAAATGCTCTTGCATGCGCGTATCCCAAATGCGTTGGGCTACATAATTCCCTTCATCTGTATCTGATATAGCTTTGTGTACGATGATCTTTTCGCCTTCATCGTTGTGGGTCCAAACATCCTTCTCAAGTTGGTCTTTGTTTTTCTTGATGATTGAATTGGCTGCCTGAACTATGTGTTTTGTACTGCGGTAGTTTTGCTCCAATTTAAAGATTTCCGCATCTGGGTAATCTTTCTGGAAATTGAGAATGTTGCGAATGTTTGCTCCACGGAAAGCGTATATACTTTGAGCATCATCTCCTACAACACAAAGGTTCTCAAATTTCGCGGCTAAACTTTTTACTATGAGGTACTGGCTATGGTTCGTATCCTGGTACTCGTCTACCATGATGTATCGAAAGCGCTCCTGGTATTTTGCTAACACATCAGGAAAACGATAGAGCAATTCGTTTGTCTTTAAAAGCAGATCGTCAAAATCCATCGCTCCAGATCGAAAACATCTTTCGCAATAATCTCTATAGATCTCACCCATCATCGGCATTCTGGCTGCGGCATCATTTTCAATAAGCTCGGCACGGCCTGCATAAACCTTAGGTGTAATTAAGTTGTTCTTGTAACTCGAAATTCGAGCTTGAACTGATTTAACCTTGTATATGTCTTTGTCTAAAGATTTCTCTTTAATGATATTGGTCAAAGTTTTCTTGGCATCTTCACTATCATAAATGGTGAAGTTGCTTGGGTATCCCAGTCGCTCACCTTCAATTCTTAAAATGCGTGCAAAAACTGAGTGAAATGTTCCCATCCAAAGGTTCTTGGCTTCAGCTTCACCAACGATCATGGCAATACGCTCTTTCATTTCGCGTGCGGCCTTGTTGGTAAATGTCAAAGAAAGGATGTTAAAGGCATCAGCGCCTTTTTGCATTAAATGGGCAATGCGGTAAGTAAGTACTCGTGTTTTGCCAGAGCCAGCTCCGGCAATAATCATGCTTGGTCCTTCAGTTTTTAAAACAGGTTTTCTCTGTGCTTCATTCAGCTGTTCTAAATAGTCTTGCATACATATAATATATATAGGTGTACAAAGGAAAGATTTTGACTTAAAATCAGTGAGGTAAAATTGAGATTAATGAGGCGGTCTTGAGCAAAGTTTTGAACAATTCAGCATATGATTATCAGAATTTCTAATTGTGAAATATTCACATTAAAATGTTATTAGATTTCTGTCGCACATTTTGAATAAAAACGTCTGTTATTTAAAAGTCATTTTTTGGTTGTCAATCTTGGGTTCAAAAACAATCTCTAAGTATTTAAAAACCACTATTGTATAATTGATTTATTGTTATACATTTGCCGTCCCCAAAAAATGGGGTATAGTATTGTTATAAATGGTTCAATATAATAGAGGTAAGAAATGCCAACTATTCAACAATTAGTAAGAAAGGGTCGTAATCAGGCTCAGAAAAAAAGTAAATCTGCCGCTTTGGACAGCTGTCCACAACGCAGGGGTGTATGTACACGTGTGTACACAACTACACCTAAGAAACCTAACTCTGCGATGCGTAAAGTAGCGCGTGTTAGATTAACCAACGGTAACGAGGTAAATGCTTACATCGGTGGTGAAGGACACAACTTGCAAGAGCACTCAATTGTACTTGTAAGAGGTGGAAGGGTAAAAGATCTTCCAGGGGTTCGTTATCACATTGTTCGCGGTGCTTTAGATACTGCAGGTGTTGAGGGTCGTACGCAACGTAGATCTAAGTATGGAGCTAAGCGCCCTAAGAAAAAGTAATTAACAAATTAATTCGTACTGAAAAAGAGTATTAGAAAATGAGAAAGGCAAGAGCTAAAAAAAGACCGTTGCTTCCAGATCCAAGATTTGGAGATCAATTGGTTACTCGCTTTGTAAACAACATGATGTTGCATGGTAAGAAAAACATCGCATATCAGATTTTTTACGATGCTTTGGACATTATTTCTGAGAAGAACGAAGAAAGCAACGCTTTAGAAGTTTGGAAGGAAGCATTGACCAATGTTATGCCTCACGTTGAGGTTAGAAGTAGAAGAGTTGGAGGGTCAACTTTCCAAATCCCACATCAAATTCGCCCAGACCGTAAAGTGTCTATGGCTATGAAATGGATGATTCTTTACGCTAGAAAAAGAAATGAAAAGTCTATGGCTCAGAGATTAGCTGCAGAGATTATGGCTGCATCTAAAGAAGAAGGAGCTGCTTACAAGAAGAAAGTAGACGTTCATAAGATGGCTGAAGCGAACAAGGCGTTTTCACACTTTAGAGTATAACAATATAGTTTTCCTTTAAAATGGCTAAAAGAGATTTAAAGTTTACGCGTAACATTGGGATTATGGCCCACGTAGATGCTGGTAAAACCACAACTACAGAGCGTATTTTATATTATACCGGTCTAAGTCACAAAATTGGTGAGGTACACGATGGTGCCGCTACTATGGACTGGATGGAACAAGAGCAGGAAAGAGGTATTACTATTACTTCTGCTGCTACAACCACTTTCTGGAAATACAGAGGTCAAGAATATAGAATGAACATTATCGATACTCCGGGTCACGTTGACTTTACTGTAGAGGTTGAGCGTTCTTTGCGTGTTCTTGATGGTGCTGTTGCATTGTTCTGTGCATCTTCAGGTGTTGAACCACAATCTGAAACTGTATGGAGACAAGCTGACAAGTACGGTGTACCAAGAATTGGTTTTGTAAACAAAATGGACCGTATGGGTGCTGATTTCCTTGATGTTGTTCGTCAGGTGAAAGAGCGTCTAGGTGGTAACCCTGTGCCATTACAGTTACCAATTGGTGCTGAAGCAGACTTCAAGGGTGTGGTTGATTTGATTAACAACCGTGCTATTACTTGGAATGAAAAAGATATGGGTATGACTTTCGAGGAAATCGAAATTCCTGCCGATATGGTTGATGAAGTAGCTGAATGGAGAGAGAAGTTAGTTGAGTCTGTAGCGGAGACTAACGATGAGTTGATGGAGAAATTCTTCGAAGACCCAGATTCTATTACTGAAGATGAAATGCTTACTGCAATTAGAGAAGCAACATTGAGTATGACAATTACTCCAATGATGTGTGGATCTGCATTTAAGAACAAAGGTGTTCAAACAATGTTGGATGCAGTAATGACATTCTTACCATCTCCTCTAGATACAGACCATATTGCTGGTATTAATCCAGTAACTGAAAAAGAAGAAATCAGAAAGCCAAGTAAAGATGAGCCTTTTGCAGCTTTAGCTTTTAAAATTGCAACAGATCCTTTCGTAGGTCGTTTGTGTTTCTTCCGCGCTTATTCTGGTCAATTAGATGCAGGTTCTTATGTTCACAATGCAAGAACAGGAAAGAAAGAGCGTATTTCTCGTATTTTCCAAATGCACTCTAACAAGCAAAACTCTATTCCATTTTTGGAAGCTGGAGATATAGGTGCTGGAGTAGGATTTAAAGATATCCGCACCGGAGATACTTTGCATGATGAAAAGCATCCTATCGTTCTTGAATCAATGTCTTTCCCTGAGCCAGTAATTGGTGTAGCGGTAGAGCCAAAGACTCAAGCGGATATGGATAAAATGGGTATTGCTTTAGGTAAGTTATCTGAAGAAGATCCAACTTTCCGTGTAGAAACAAACGAAGAAACAGGTCAGACAGTAATCTCTGGTATGGGTGAATTACACCTTGAGATTCTAATTGATCGTATGAGAAGAGAATTTAAGGTTGAATGTAACCAAGGTGCTCCTCAAGTACAATATAAAGAGGCAATCTTTTCTAAAGTTGATCACCGTGAAACTTATAAAAAGCAAACTGGTGGTCGTGGTAAATTTGCTGATATCAAGGTTATTTTAGAACCTGCTGATGAAGGTAAAGAAGGATTGACTTTCGTAAACGAAGTAAAAGGTGGTAACGTTCCTCGTGAATATATCCCTAACGTTGAGAAAGGATTTAAAGAAGCAATGAAGAATGGACCTTTGGCTAACTATTCTGTAGATAGCTTAAAAGTTACATTGTATGATGGTTCTTTCCACCCTGTTGATTCTGACGGTTTGTCTTTTGAAACTGCAGCTAAAATGGCTTGGAGAAATGCAGGTATGCAAGCAACTCCAAAAATTCTTGAGCCAATGATGAAAATCGAGGTGGTAACACCAGAGGATCACATGGGTGATGTTGTAGGTGATTTGAACAAGCGTAGAGGTCAGGTAGATGGTATGGATTCTAGAAATGGAGCTCAAATTATTAAGGCTATCGTGCCATTATCAGAAATGTTTGGTTACGTAACAGCTTTACGTACCATTAGTTCTGGTAGAGCAACATCTTCTATGGAATTTTCACATTATGCTGCAACACCGAATAACATTCAAGAGGCTGTAATTGCAGAAGCAACAGGCAAATAAGATTAATTAAGTAGAGTTCAAAAAAATGAGCCAGAAGATTAGAATTAAATTAAAATCGTACGACCACAACCTGGTTGACAAGTCGACTGAGAAGATCGTGAAGACCGTTAAGAGTACAGGCGCTGTGGTTAATGGACCTATTCCATTACCTACAAACAAGCGTATTTTTACAGTTCTACGTTCGCCTCACGTTAACAAAAAATCAAGAGAACAATTTGAGTTGAGTTCTTACAAGAGATTGTTAGATATCTACTCATCTTCTTCAAAGACTATTGATGCTTTGATGAAGCTTGAATTACCTTCAGGGGTAGAGGTTGAAATTAAAGTGTAATTAGAAATAATTAAAAGGACAAGAAAATGCCTGGATTAATAGGTAAAAAAATCGGTATGACCAGCATCTACAGTCCTGAGGGTAAAAACCTTCCATGTACTGTGATTCAAGCAGGACCATGTGTGGTTACTCAGGTAAAGACAGAAGATGTCGATGGTTACAGCGCAGTTCAAATTGGCTTTGGCGATGTGAAAGAAAGCAGAGCGACAAAAGCTGAATTAGGACACGCTAAAAAAGCAGGAACAGGTGCCAAAAGCGAAATGATTGAATTCCGCTATGATGGTGAGATTAACTTAGGAGATACTTTATCTGTTGAGATGTTTGAAGAAGGTGAGTTCGTTGATGTCGCTGGAACGTCTAAAGGAAAAGGTTTCCAAGGTGTTGTTAAACGTCACGGTTTTGGTGGTGTTGGACAGGCAACTCACGGTCAGCACAATCGTCTAAGAGCTCCGGGTTCCATCGGTGCGGGTTCAGATCCATCTCGTGTATTTAAAGGTATGCGTATGGCTGGCCGTATGGGTGGCGAAAGAGTAACAGTTCAAAACTTGAGAGTTTTGAAAATAGACTCAGAAAAGAATTTGCTAGTAGTGAAGGGATCTATTCCTGGAGCTAAAAACTCAACTGTAATAAT
>JAOARK010000006.1 GCA_025210575.1 Schleiferiaceae bacterium | reverse complement strand
TTTCATATTCCAAACTATTGCAACATCACGTCCATCTCCAGCATTAAAGGTATTACCCCAAACACCCATGGGCTGATTTAATTTTTCTTGAACGGCTCTTACTTTTTCCATCACCCCTTTAAAGCGATAGAACTCTCCTCTTTTTACATCTACAAACCAAATATTATCCAGTTTACCACTTTCATAATTTTCTGGTCTGTAAGACATTTTCTTCATATAGCTCCAGTATTCAATCATAGAAACACTTTCAACATGCTTCATTACATTTTTATTCCATTCGTCATCATGCTCTCCAGCAGGACGAGTATCTAGATCTGCATAAGAGCCAGGTCCCATCAACCAAACATAAACTCCAGTATTTGGACCTGTAACAATAGCTTCTAACCACGAATAATGAGGTGTATTTTCAGGGTGGTACTTTTCATTATGCGCTTTAACCGCTTTTTCAAAAGCTGCATTTGCACCTGGTTTTACGGTAATTTGAATGGTTTCTACAACAATAGGTTTTTCTTCTTCTTGCGCCTTAGATAGAAATGGCACCAATGCGATTAGTATCGCACATGCTATACTTTTTTTCATTGTAATTAAGATTAGGTTAAACGAGTTCTAATATACTGTTTTTGAGATAGATATAATTACCCGGTAAGACTCATCTTAATTTGCCACTAAAGTGTATATGATTTTTGTTCTGTACGTATCTGCTGGAATCAAAACAGAAACTCCTCTAATTTCAAATTGAAATTTGATGTTGTTCAACTGCCCATTTCCGTTGCAGATTTCCGTTGGAAAATTGCTTAGCTCCGTAAAATTAAACCCACTATATATTGATCCCGGCCCGTTGCCGGTAGAGGTCATGCGAATAAATACTTTTAAGTCGTTGTGCCAATTTAGATCTACTCTGTAGGCCTCCACTTTCCACCCAAATGTTTTGGGCTGATTTTGCTTGTGCACCTTTATTTTAACATCGCTATTGTTGCCTGTAACAATGTTAGAATAATTTCCTCCCATCGTAAATAAATCTTGTTTCGAAAGGGATTTATCAAAACCTCCGGTGACCTTTATATCTTGAGCACACAAGACACTTAATTGAAACATAAATATGCAGAATAACAGCTTTTTCATTCTTCCACCAGAGTATATGTTACTTGAACAACTTTATTAATTGTGAAGACTAATCCCGAAAGAGAATTTATGTAGGCTTTGTATTGTAAACAATGACCTGAAGTCGCTGTGTTACCAGTATATCCAGATCCTATGCCTGTAATTAAGTTTTTTGCGGTGGCGGAAAGAACCACTGTATTTGAAGGTAATCCGAGCGTACCTGCTCCTCCGGTTGCTTGACTTGCGGTAACTGAAATAGATAAATTTGAAGGCAACCAACCATAAGACATATGCACTTGAATAGCTCTTGAGTTAGAATTGCTCGATTTGGCTATCGTATACACCAATCTTTTCTCACTATTAGTACACGACTCATTAACAAACGACTCTACATCCATGGCATTTCCAAAAGTCATGTTTAGATGAACGTCACTATCGTCTGGATACAATCCCATATAGGACACCTCTGATAATGTGAGTTTTACCATGCTATCGTCCTGATCGTAAACCAACTGCGCATAAGCAAATACCGAAATCATAACGTTCAATAAGAGTAACTTTAGTTTCACTTACTTTCCTATTTTAATAGTTTTACTATTCTGAAAGTTAATTCTACGCGCTTTTTGCTTCAGCACAATTTTCACTTCTTTATCCTCTCCATCTTCAATATTAATGGTTCTTCCGTTGTTAACAACCATAATATTTTTATCTAACCCTTGCGTATGCACGGTTAACTTCCATTTACCAGGTTTTAGATCTGAAAAAACAAAGTTCCCCTTAGAATTAGATGTTGTTCGCTGCAACTCCCCAAGTTCGTTTTCCATGCTTAACACCATATATTTTGGAAACTCTACTTCTCGTGTTACGGCCGTTTTTGAGTTCTTGACTTTTTGCAAAGTTGTTGTTCCTTTTACGGACCCTGATAAACGAGTAACAATATTAATCGTTACTTCCTGGTCTTCTTCTACTTTGACTTTATAGGGCAATTGAATCATGGGCATTCTTCTTATGTTACCCATAGAACTTCTGTCTACATTCAAGTAATACTCGCCAACTTTCAAATTTTTGAACTCATAATTTCCATTTCTGTCGGTACCAACTGCTTCACCATTTAAATAAACAATTGCATTTTTTATAGGCCTTCCCTCTTCATCGGTTACTTTACCAATCACATTTCCAATGTGAAAGATCTTGCTTACTGGTATACCCAAGAAATAAGTGTAATCCACACTAAAGTTTAAATCTAATTGATCTACGGTTCCCTGCTGTAAAAAATAATTACTGTTTATATCAATTACATGATTCTTCGCAATTCTGCCCCGAGCTCCTAAAAGAAACTGATTTCGATTCAAGTAGAAATCTTCAATAGCAAATGTATTCTGGTATGATGCGTACACGTTAAACGATCTTCCTAAACCGTAGCTCACAATTCCATTAACAACCCAGTTTCCTTGCTGCTTATTGGCAAAGACAACATCATTTATGTATTGATTGTTTAGTGTAACTCTAAGTCTTTGAGTAAGGTTGGATGTGATATTTAAACCAAATCGAGCTGAATGTGTTGGCGTGCCGTTAAACGGCTCTATGAAACTTCTGGTTAAAGCGTATTCTGATGTAAGCTTAAAAAAGTGTTTATTCTGCAACGAGACATTGAAAAATATATTTCCAAAAATTTCCTGGTAATCAAATAGGTTCGTTGAAAACCTATCTTGCTTGCTCCTTAAACCAGCATTTGCGTTAATACTTCCATACCGCTGTAAGCGCTTAGACAATCCCAACCTTGTTTCCCAATAATAAGGTGCAGCAATAAAGGTGGTGTCGTTAATAGGGTTTGCGCGACTGTAATTTCCAGATAAAATGATGCTTACCTCATTTATCGCCAAACCAATGGAGGCATTTCCGATGAGCGTATTTCTGAAGTAACCAGGATAATCCTGTGATGTCCACAAACCATTAAAACTATAGCGGACATTTTTGAACTTACTATTGTAGCCAAAACTCAATCCCACTCCGCTTTCTTGACTGCTAAATCCATAGGCCACTTCAGCTTCTAAGCCATATCTTTCTTTTTTACGATGCGAAAGCTCGGTACTGAACAAATGCACAAATTGACCTAAGGCCAATTGCTTATTCATGTAGTTCAATCCCAATCTACTTTCCCGCTTAAAATTGTAGTCAAAAGTTGCACCCGATTGCCCAGTTATTTGAGGGTAAAATCGAGGTTTTACATAAAAAGCACTAGCCTTCCATTTTTCCGCTTTATAAGCCAATTGACCTCCAAATCCGTTACGGCTATTCTCTATCAGCCGACTCACCGAATAGCTCCCATGCCCACCCTGAATGATAAACTTTGGGGCTTCGTACCTCGCTGAATATTGACTGAAAGTGGAGTTTAATGACAATTCAGAACTATTGGGCCCTTGAATTACGAAATCAAATTGATGTCCTGGTCGCTTCAATTCTCCAGATCCATTGATATTAAACTGATAGCCATCAGAATACTCCCCACGCAAATAGCGCCCTAAATAGCGCAGGTTAGTGCGAACAACATATCGTTTATACGGATCAATTTTATCTCTTGTATTTGGAAGCACCTTCACACTTACATCGTTCTTAAGCATAATACTGTCTGTTCTTAAAACCAGCCCATAACTATAACCTGTAATCTCGTACACATTTAATTTTGGGAGAACATCAACCTGTACTACCTTGCTTGAATCTGGAAGTATTGAGATCTTGTTTTCACCGTC
>JAOARK010000528.1 GCA_025210575.1 Schleiferiaceae bacterium | reverse complement strand
AGTTGATGTATGATGTTGTAACAAAATAACACTAACATCTTTTTGATTCAAGACAAGTTCCCAAAACGAAGGAGGGCAGCCATTAAATTCCATCTCCGAAAAATGAAAAGACCATACTCCATGCTTCGCTAAGGCAAGAAATGGCTTAGGAATAACGTCAAAATCAAGACGAATGAGAACATCTAGATCCTCTGACTTGATCTGGTTTAAAAGATCCTCATCAATTTTATGTTCTTCATCGCTAAACTTAGATGTAGAAATGTTTTTTAAGGCTTGTAGAATTTCCTCTCTATTAACTGTAATTATTGAAGGGAAAAATTTACTTTCTAGCTTGAGTTGAATATTGAAAAATATACGAGCTAAATAGCTGCCAGCGAAGTATCTTCTACTTGTGTGGTTCTTTTGTTTAAGCCCATTTTGCTCGCTTGTCAAAATGTGAGCCAATTTTAAATCCTTATCATTTAAAATAGATTGAATAATCCTAAGGTGCCAATTACAAAGGATTTGTGGGTTTTTGATAAGGAGGCCAATTTTTAACATAAAAAACTATCAGCCTTTAATATCGTTAAGATTAACCGAAAATAAAAACTGATAGTCTTTTTGGAGTC
Organism: Schleiferiaceae bacterium; assembly: GCA_025210575.1. GTDB lineage: Bacteria > Bacteroidota > Bacteroidia > Flavobacteriales > Schleiferiaceae > JAOARK01. Next base: position 11,403 of record JAOARK010000528.1, on the reverse strand, counting down.
CTTTGAAGGAGGAGTCTTTAGATAACTTCTCCAGTAAATCTCAATATTTGAACTTCAGGATCTGTATTAGAATAAACGGTAACTACTTTGTTGAAGGCGCCTTTGGCCGATGCGTTATAAGTAGCTTTAATTTCTTTGGTTTCTCCTGGAGCAATTGGTTCTTTAGGGTAAGAAGCAACGGTGCATCCACAACTTGGCTTAACTCGAGTTATAACCAAAGGAAGTTCTCCTTTATTGGTGAACTTAAAGGTGATTTGTTTGGGTTTGTTGTGTTCTATCTTTCCCAATTCAATTGAAGTGTTTTCCCATTTAATAATGGCCTTTTCCACAGAATGATTTGGTGAAGATTGAAATGCTGAAAATGTAAATCCAGCTAAAAGGATTAAAGTCATCAATACTGTCTTTTTCATAATATGTGATTTTAAATTATGCTTCAAATCTAGAGGTGGTAGGGGGTGACTATGGTTAATGAGTATTGAACTCTTGTTAATGAGTGTTAACACAACCTAAATTCTATGTCCTTGCGATATATTCGTATAAGATGAAAAGAAACCGAATTCGCTGGATCATAGTATTAGGGACACTTTCCATGCTTGGAATTGCGATTGCCCAAGCTTATTGGGTAAATAAGGCGTTTAACATCACAGAAAAGGAATTAGATCAAACTTTACACGTGGCTTTGTTTAGTGTTGCCAAAGACATGGCCCAACTCAACGATCATCAACTCAATCCGAACCCTGTGAGTCAATTGTCGGGAAATTATTATGTAGTTGCATTAAATGATAAGATCGATGCCAACATTTTAGAACATTACTTAAACCAGGAATTTCAAAAGCAGAACCTAGTTCTAGATTATGAGTATGCCATATATGATTGCAGTTCTGATGAAATGGTTTATGGAAACTATGTGGGCAGAGAAGACCATAAGTCATTGGGTAAATCTCTTCCAAAATGGGAAGACAACATATACTATTTCGGTGTTCGGTTCCCTGATCGAGAGAGTCACGTATTTAGAGAACTCAGGTTTTGGTTTATATCATCCATATTGATTGTAGTGATGTTGTTGGTTTTTGCCTATTCCTTGTTTATCATCTTAAAGCAAAAAAAACTCTCTGAAGTTCAAAAAGACTTTGTAAACACTATGACCCATGAGTTTAAAACTCCATTGAGTACAATTGCAATTTCAGCTAATGTGTTAGCCAATTCTGAGGTTCTAAAAAAAGAAGATCGTTTAGTGAAATATACGGGTATTGTTCAGGAAGAAAATGCTCGTTTGCAAAGGCAGGTTGATAAACTTCTGCAAATGACGGATTTAGAAAAAGACAGAATTGTACTAAAAAAAGAACCCATTGATGTTCATGAGTTAATGTCACAGATTGCAAGTCATTTAGACCTGAGAATAAAAGAAAACAATGGACAGTTGAATTTGAATTTGACAGCTTCAGATCCAATTGTTTTTGCAGATAAATTACATCTAACTAATATTATTTATAACCTGCTAGACAATGCCATTAAGTATAGTCCAAAAAGCCCAGAGATCTCGCTAGAAACGCATAGAAATGGGGAAATGCATTTGATGGTGAAAGACAATGGGAAAGGTATTGCATCAGAAGAGCAAAAACGCATATTTCAAAAGTTTTATCGTGTATCTACCGGTGATGTCCATGATGTTAAGGGATTTGGATTAGGGTTGAGTTACGTGCAGAAAATTATAAAAGAACACGGCTGGAAAATTGAATTGGAAAGTGAATTAAAGAAAGGAAGCACATTTATCATAAAAATTAACAACCATGCATAAGGCTAAGTTACTGTACGTTGAAGATGATCTTAACTTGGGTTTTGTTACCCAAGATAATCTGCAGCTTAAGGGATTTGAAGTAAAGCACTTTGAAAACGGAAAAGACGCATTGGCCGATTTCATCCCAGGACGTTATGATTTATGCATTCTGGATGTTATGCTCCCCAAAATGGATGGTTATGAATTAGCCAAAAAGATTAGAGAACAAGATGAAAATGTGCCTATTATTTTTTTAACGGCAAAAAGCTTGAAAGAAGATCGCTTAAAAGGATTGAGAATTGGTGCCGATGATTATTTAACCAAACCATTTAGCATAGAAGAACTCTTATTGAAGATTGAAGTTTTTTTAAAAAGAAGTAAAGTAGTAAAGCGGCACGAAGAGGAAAACCAGTGGAAAATAGGAGGGCTCACTTTTAACTTTAAAGATCTTGTCCTCCATTTTGAAAATTCCCAGAAAACACTCACTTATAAAGAAGCGGAGCTTTTAAAGTTTTTTGTTCAAAACTCAAACCGAGTGCTTAAAAGAGACGATATCTTAAACGCAGTTTGGGGTGACGATGACTACTTTAATGGCAGAAGCATGGATGTGTTTATTTCAAGATTAAGGGGATACCTTAAAGAAGATGATCAAATCTCAATAAAGAACGTCCATGGAGTAGGTTTTGTATTTCAAGCTGAGGTCACGAGTATAAATTGAATTTAATGAATGTGATACTTTTTTAATCTTCTTTCAAACCATCTATGCGTGTTTCCAGCATAAAAATAAGTTTCTAGAACCTTCCCAACATTTTTTACATAAATATGATGGTTGTATCGAACCAACGGTGGTATACCTGAGTATTGGATAACAGTTTCTTTCGCATTCAAGCCATTGCTATACGTTCCAGAGGGCGTTTCAATTAACCCTTTAAACTCTTCCATTATACTGTAGGCATCTGCATATAGAACCGTATCTCCTAAAATAAGATTCCAACGGTTTATCGTGTCATGAAAATTATTCTCGTTCATCCAAATGGCTCCTTCATGATTGACAATACACCCGGATGAATCTCGCACTATGGCCACAATTGAAGTGGTTAACATGTTAAAAGGGGTTTTACCCGTTAGTACCGTGTACTTATAACCGTTAATCAAAGTATCTCTGTCACTATAAACACTGTCATGCGCATTTTTAGGCCCTATTTGATTGATTAAGGTATCTATGCTGTAATGCTCATAGACCCAGTAACTTCCATGGTTCAGAGGAAAGTGCTGTAGCCCATTTCCTGTGTAGCCAATTGGGGTTTGAGTGCTTTCTTTTTTACAAGCCACAAAAGTTAGAAGGATAGCACATATCGTTAAAATTCTCATAAGAAGACATTTTGGTTAAACGAGTAGAGTTGTGCTATATTGAATATTTATAGAGTTAAGAACGAAGTAGAAGTTTCGTTAGTATAGCTTATCTATACACCTTTACGTTTTCTTTGCTTAACCAAGCCTTCATTAAATCAGAATTCCCAATTCTCACCAAAACGTAAATGCTAGAGGAGTTTAGCGCTTCAGAAGAATATGCATCTTCTATCATCACACAAACATCTCCCATATAATTGGAGTGAATAAAGAATAACTCATTTTTATGTTTGAGTAAATAGCCCACATGATAAGATAGTCCAACCATATAGAGACCATCGTCTATCTTAGACTCAAAGTCTGCTATTTCAGAATACTTAGAAATATGGTCAAAGTTTATCGCGAGTGATTTTGCTCCATTATAAGCCGCTTGCTGAGCTAAATGATACCGGTTTATTTGAATGTTCATATGCCTTAAGGTGGTAGATACAAAATAACCACAAGCAACTTCCCCTTCTCCTGGGTCATTTGTGTGCCCTTCAAAATCCCAAGGTGTGCCATACCAATGGGGAACAATGTTATTCAATAAAAAATATTCAAATGCATTTCCAACAGAATCTATGTCAATTAAACCATTTGCATATGAGGTTTGAAGAGTTTGTCTTAAGCGCTCGGCTTGTACTTTTCTCTTGGAATAAGAGATCGAATCACTTAAGAGAACAGGGTAAACTGGATTATTGTCTTGTAGATTCTCCACTATACTGTCGTGAGTAATATTTGCAATGTACTGAACTGTATCCCTTTGTGAAAAAGCGACTTGAGAAGAACTTTTATTGCTGCAGCTCAGGAATAAAACAGTTGATAGAACAAACAAAACAAGGCGCATAGAAAGAGGTTTGTAATTGAACGAACAACTTTTGAAAATTGTTGTTTTATATTAACAATAGCATCTTATTTTTAGCCTTAAATACCAATTAATATGAAAAACTACAAGTACTTTTTTGTTTCACTTTTCTTGTTTGGAATTCTTTCGTCAAACGCGCAAAACGAAGAAGAAGATTTTAGAATCGGTTTTAGAGCTGGATGGCATTCTGCAAACATGTATAGAGTGGGAAATAAGGCCCATGACAACTTAGAGGCATTTTATTTAGGTTTCTTCTCAGAAACAAAGGTTTCAGAATCCTTTAGAATGAATTCTGGATTGGAATATTTTCAGAATGGGTTTACCAATTCAGAGAGTAGTTTTAGAATGCATACACTTAGTTTGCCCGCTACAGGTAAAGTTTTTGTAGGTCCGGTATATGGAATGGCAGGATTAGCTTTTAACTTTAAACTGACAGATAACCGCGAAGATTTCCCTGGTGGAGAGCAATCAACCACAAAGATTACGGATACCAAATTCTTTGATATACCACTTAGTCTGGGTTTGGGTGTGCAGCTTGGTAGAATTCAAGTTGAGGCTAAATATAGCTGGGGCTTGTTCAACGCAGGTTTTATAGACGGTCAGGCACATAAAAATAGATATCTGCAAGTAGGAGCAGGAATCCTACTTTGATTAGAAAAATAAAAAAAGCCCAAAGCATTGCTTTGGGCTTTTTTCATTTAAGGCAGAATATTATTCACCGAGCATTCCTTCTTTTAGGTCTTCATCTGCAGGATCGTCACAAAGCCAAATGCCGAACATTGCTTTTTTAAAGGCCAGTCCTTTAATGGTTTCTTTTTTGTTTCCATTCTTGTAAACGGTTACACCTTGTTTTGGGATGTAAACAATATTGTAGGTATCACCAACCACAATCTCTTCACTGAACGACTTTTTGAAAAGTTCAATTTCTTTTGAGATTCCAGAAGTCTTTCCATCAGTAGCTTTTTCCATACCATCGTCTATGGCGTCTACCATTTTATCACTTGAGATAAATTTAGAAACGATCTGAATTCTGATTGCCATTGGCTCATCTGCCTTGATAATAGCATCGGCATCAGAGCTTTTTGTTTTTAGGTAAAGGCCACCTACATATAGGTCTAGAAACATTTTTTCTCTTAAGCCACCGCCATTTAATATGAGGTCTTCTGAACCTATTTTCAATTTACCAGGCAGTGTTACATCTTCAATGGTCATTTGGGCCTGAACATTAAAGAAAAAAGTTAGGGATAGAATAGAAAGTAAATACTTCATTGCATTGATTTTTGTTACGGAACAATAATACAATACTAAATTAACTGAAAGAAGCAAATTGTTGGTTGCAGACCTTGGTGAGGCTAAAGAGGTAGAATGAGTTTTGGCACTCTTTATGCTATTTGTTGTTTAACTAACTCTAAAGCTCTTTTTATGAATTTTATCTCGAAAACGGTTGTTTTAGTTTTTTCACTAAGCATTTTAAGTTTTGAACTCCAAGGTCAAAATGATCAAATCAACTCAGTTTTGGGTAATGAGAGTTGGTTGCAAAAGCACAATGCTTCTCCCAATCAAAATGATTCAGAAAAAGAGAGAATTGTAACGCATCTCTGCTATGTTCTAGACATATTAAAAAACAATGAAACCCCTTCACCTCAGTTGGCCCAAGAAAGAGCTTTGAATATCCATAGGTTAGAAGAATACATTTTAAGAGGTGAATTTCCTTTACATGAAAAATCATTTAAAGATAGAGTGCCCAGGTTTATTGATCATCAAGGAAATATTTGTGCTGTTGGTTATCTAGTAGAGCAAAGTGCTGGGAGAGAAGAAGCTGAAAGAATCAACGAAAAATACGAGTATGCGCAAATCTTTGATATAGATGATAAAGGTCTTCGTAACTGGCAAAACTCATCAGGGTTGACTTTAAAGGAGCTAGCTATGATACAGCCAACCTATGATTACAGAAGAACACCTATTGTTAGCCCATATCATGATCAAACAACGGGTAGATATGGTCTAATTGACAATCACACGCAAAAACACGTAACCAAGGCTATTTACACTCAAATCATTCCAGTTCAAGACGATGCTTTTTTCCTTGCACTTAAATACGGTGTTTGGGGTGTGTTGAATCATGCTGGTAAAGAAGTGGTAGATTTTCAGTACGACAGAATTAGGCCCGTCCAAGTGGGTAATCGATCAAATTTTATGGCACACGATGGCGAAACACTTGAGATATATGATGAAAACGCCTATCAATTAGCCTCATTAGAAAATGGTCATTTTGGGCAATATACCAGTGAGTTTTTTGTGGTGCGAAATAATCAAGGTACAGGAGTAATTGATATGAATGGATCTCAAGTAATTCCATTTAAATACAGTGAGATAAGAATTGAGTATTTACTACACTATTATGCGGATTATAATAGAGTTCAGGACTATAAGAATAAGCACCTTTTTGTGGTGAGCAATACAGAAGGAAAGCAAGGTGTGATGGATGGAAATGGTGATTTGATCGTGTCGTTTGATCATTCAAAAATAACTAGACAAGAGTATGTGCTTTTTGCAAAGAAGGAAGATGCAAATGTGCTTTACGGGTTGAATGGCATGCAAATGAGTGTTAAGGGGGTAGAAGCTATAAAACCCATAAGTAACAGATATGGTGCTGAAGATTTACTCGGACGAATAAATGGCAAGTGGGGTTTAATAAGCAAAGAAGGAGAGTGGGCGATACAACCCGAATACAAGCAGATTAAAAAGGTAATTGAATTCTATGAATGCCAAACAGATTCAACGGTTAGTTACTTTAACTTAAAGTTTCAACCTTTTGTACCAGAGCATCAAAATTTTATTCAACGCTATAGCGGTACTATTCATTTTGGAACCACAGAGAGTAACGCGGTCAAGAAAATTGACGGTTCGTATTTAATAGAACCCACGGCAGATTCTATAAAATTTTTGGTCTATAGAAATAGCAGGCCCGTATACGCATTGCAGAAATCAGGTAAGTGGCAATTGATCTTTTATGGGGGGAAAGAAATCCGTTTAGAAGATGTTTCTTTCATCAATAGAGAAACCAATAATGCTGTGAGGTTTAAAAGAGGAAGCAGTCATTATTTTGGAGTTTTTTACAGAGATGACTTTTTCCCATTAAGAGAAATTTCATTTGACAAAAGGCGACACATACATCAAGGGATATATGCGATAAAAAAGGACAATTCTTTTGGTATGGTGCGTCTTACATCAAAGCACCCACCCTTTATAGAATGGATGTATCCAATGGAATTAGACAGCATAGACCCCATGGTTTTTGACTACAATAATGTGGTGTTGGTTAAAAAAGCAGGAATGTGGGGTGTTCTAGAATTATGGGGCAAAGAAATTGTACCTTTTGAATTCTCAGACTTTCGAGCTGAATGTGAATCACGTGTTGTTCACAAAGGAGTTTATCTAAAAAAAGGTACACAATGGTTTTACTTTGACTGCAAGAAAAGAACAGTGCTAGAAGTGTTGGATGCCGAGATTCAACATCAGTTAAATCATAGTGGTTACAATCATTGTTTGGATACCAACGGCAAGAAATTGAAAACCTGGAAAGAGTAAAAAAGGGAGCAATTAGCTCCCTTTTTGATATCTACTTCTTATCCTTCATTCTTCTTTTCATTCCAGGAGGAACTTGTTCTACAGGCAGGAATAATGGCTTGTCAGATGGCCATTCTTCCATTAACTCAGGTTTATAGCCTTTTGGGTAATAATCGTCTGGGTTGTACTGCTTGTCTCTGATGTATTGATTTTGAATGTCTTCTCTAGATTGTCTTGGAAGCGGAACGATCAACCCCCCATTTCTTGCAATTTGACCATGGGCTTGAGGAGGAGTGTTGTTCGGATATTCAGGTAAAATTCCTTCTCTTACCCATACCGCGTCTTTAGTCAGATTCACAACTGTTCCGTCAAAACCAAAATGAAAAGGGCCTTTGTAATGTGTTCTTACTTCAGCTACAGATTCTGCATTCAAGTATTCATCATTGGGGCAGTGCGTTGCCATAGCATATCTTGGTTTTACTTTGTTGTAAAGATAACCTGCCGCATAAGCAGGGTTGTGATGTGTATCTATCGTATATCTTCCTAAAAATGGAGGAACACCTTGAACCATGGAACTTACTTCAACAACTTCGGTTTGCATCTCCGTAATTAAGATGTCTACATCTTTACAATATTTCTCAGTTAACATATTTGGTCTTCCATCTCCTGTGAAGGCAACGCTTAGACCATTCCAATCTAGCCTATAAGCAGAGGCTCCGTCTTTCGCGTGAGACTGTTGCCAGTGAATCACTTTTACACCATTCTTTTCGTAGCAAATTCCACCTTCATCCTCGAAGTCAAACTCTGTGACTTCAATGTCATATCCTTTTCCTATAGGGAACACATCGAAGGCATCACCATGCCAGTGTAACATCATTTTCATTCCCTCAATCATGTGAGCTACACCATCTTCCTTATGTCTTCCAGATGGGCCTGTTACACGTAATGGCTCGTCCCAGCGACCAGACCATGCTCCGAACATATACACATAAGGTAAAGAACCAAAGTGGTCTACGTGTAGGTGGGTGATGAAAATATTATTCATCTCGTTTAAAGCTATTCCTGCTGCGATATAATTCGACACAGAACCTTCTCCAATATCGAAGATGAAATTTTCACCATTACCGAGCTGTACAAATACTGAGGTATTCATTTGACCTGGACGAATGGTGGGAGAGGACCCCATAAAAATGATACGCATTTCATCTGGTTGAATCTCTTCGGTATTCGGAAACCAGTTTGCCGCAGATTTTAACCAAGGCATAGGTTTTACGCCTTCAAACATCAAACCTTCATTCCAACGGCCTAAAGCTCTACCGCCTTCAACAACTTTCATTAGTTGAGCAGTGTCTTGTTGGTAAGGACCTTCCAAGGTTGAATTGCCCATTTTTGTAGTGGTTTTGGCATTCGTTGGTTCCTGTGCTACTTGCTTGGTTTCAGGACTCGAGCATGAGATAAACGCAACTATGGCGCAAAGAAGTAGTATTTTGTCTTTCATATTATTTGGATATTTATTTTTCCGGTATCATATTGAACTAACATTGGTAAAAATATTCGTCAAAAAAATAGGATTGTATCAAAAATCCGCAATTCTTTATGATTAACAATTTTCAAGTTGTTCATAATACCGATATGGATTTAAACCATTTTGATGAAGTGGTAGAAGGTTGGCCCATAGACTTTTACCAGTTAGGAGGCGGAATTTTCAAAAGCACACTTACACAAGTGTTAAGCCCAGAAATACAATTGGCGCATGTGCATTTTAACTCCAGTGTTAAACAAGAAGGAGCCTCCATTCCTGGTTATTGGAGCTTTGCCTTTCCCATTGCAGATCCATTGGTTTGGCGTAACTATCATATACGTAAAAATGATATCATAATTTACGCGCCCAACTCGCCTATTCATGCGGTAAGTCATGCTGGCTTCGATGTACAAATTGTATCAATTGCCGAAAGTTTACTCAAAGAAAAATTAAAAGAAAAAAACCTTGAGAACCTTTTGGTATTAATGCAAAAGAACCCTGTGTTTTCTGCCCCACCAAAATATTGGCAAAACACTCGAGGTAAAATTGAAACGGGTATAGTAAATGCTGTGAAAGGAATCCATCCAACTGAAGTTGAAATAAGCAACTTACTTGATTTGTTGGTAATTACACTGTCTTTTTGTACCTCTAAATTAGAGCGTGTGAGTAACATCAAACGCGAGGATACATTAGCTAAGGCCGAGGCCTACATTATCAAAAATATTGCTGAAGGAATAACTGTGACTCAAGTTGCCAAATTCTGTCAGACAAGCGAGCGTACTTTGCTTTATGCATTCAAAGAGAGATTTGGTGTTAGTACAAAAACCTTCATCTCTATAATGCGCTTGAACCATGTTTACCGTTTGTTGCACAAAAACACTGAAAAACGTTCAGTGGCTCAAGTTTCAAGGCAACTCGGATTTTGGCATATGGGTCAATTTCACAAAGACTTTAAAGATTTTTTTGGAATCAAAGCCTCAGAGATAAATCCTTAGTATATAGTTCGGTCAACCCCTAGAGTGAAAAGCGACTCTGTTACCTTCGGTATCTAAAAAGTACGCCATAAAGCCGTTTTCACCAATACTGGTTTTAGGTAGGATAATTTTACCTCCAGCTGCTTCTACGCGACTTAATGGAACATCAAGATCATCACCTCCATTTAGATACACCAATACGCCATTGGCATTTGGTTCATGACCATCTGTTTTTATGATGCAACCTCCAATACCTTCTTGAAGATCTGCAGGAAAGAAAGCGGAAATAGCCTCACCCATTTCCATGACAGGCATTTCTGCATTTAAAACGGATTCGTAAAAAGTTTTTGCGCGGTCAAATTCCACAACAGGAATTTCAAACCAACTGATTGCATTTTTCATAGTGGTAAGTTTTAGTTCATCTTCAAATTTAGAGAATTGAAAATGGAAGCCATCTAGCCTCGTTTAAAAATGGTTAAATGAATTTCGTCTCCTATTTCAGGTTCATTCGTTTTGTCAGTGGATATTAAGCTCAAACCCGTATTCTCAAACTTATTAATGTAATCTTCATTCAGTAACCAAGGTGGACCAACTTCGTAGGTTCTTTTCGCATGTTGCACTTCTGTGATTACCATGAGCTCTCCTTGAGCTGAAACAAAGTCAGAAACATGTTGAATGAGTGTTTCTTCATACTTGGGGGGCAAGGCTTGAATGGTGAAAATCTCCAATACAAAATCAAATTGGTGTTTCCATTCTGGGAATCCAGCCAGTAAATCGCCTTGCACAAAGTTGATGGAAGAATTAGGGAAACGCTTTTTGCAGAGTTGAATAGCACTTGTAGCTACATCAAAGGCAGTCACCTTAAAACCGAGTTGTTCTAAAGCAATAGCATCATCGCCCATGCCACAACCCACGACCAATGCCGTTTTGCCATTTCCATTTAATGCATGCTCTTTTAACCAATCATTAAAAAGTGGATGAGGAGCCATGTTTGCCCATGGTACGCCTTCACCTGCCTCATCTGTTCCAGCATAAAGTGTTTCAAACCAATCGTTTGGTTTGTCTTCGCTAATACCCAGTTGTTTTCTTAAGTCTTCGTTCATTTCGATAAAAAATACTATTACGTCCTTAGGTCGTATTCCTTGCCAGACTCCTAGAATTAATAAATAAAAGTCGTTTAGTAAAGTGTATTAAATAAGTTGTTAATCAACTATCATCACTTTGCGATTTAGTACATCTATGTCGTCTTGACTTAACACCAAATTGTACGAACCACTTGGAAGAGCGGATAAATCCAGAGTGGATT
>JAOARK010000527.1 GCA_025210575.1 Schleiferiaceae bacterium | reverse complement strand
TCATTCACACCATCAAAATCCAAAGCGGTATTGCCGTCCGAAAATGCTTTACCATTTACCCAGTTAGAAGATGAACCATTGCGCGCAAAGCTGTATACGGTGCCATTATTGGTACCTGTTTGATCTATGACTTGGGTAACATTACCTCCCGTTGCTGAATTATCACCATTCGGAGTACCCTCTTCCAATTTGTAATATGCAACTAGACCTGTTTCGCTTCCCATAAGGGTTTGATTCATGTTGGATACAATTTCTTTTTGATCTAATGCACGATTCCAAATTCTTATTTCATCCAATCTTCCTTGATAACGCTGCGCGTAAGCTCCACCAAAAAGGCCAATTCTTAATGATTCCGTACTTATTAAAGGTGTTCCTGTTGTACTAGAAGAAACATCTAACATCCCATCTACATAGATGTAAAGCATATTGGTTGAAGCCGACCGTACACCCACAATATGATGCCAGTTTCCATCATTGACAGTTGTTGAGCCATAGATATAATTGTTCAGTAACCCTGTATCAAAGCCTACACCTACTATACCGTTGTGTACCATGAGACTGTAATTGGCAAAACCTCCAGATGGCTTGGCAATTACTCTGCTGTAAGCCACCGTACTAGTTGTGTTTACCCAGGCCTCCAAGGTGAAATCATCTAACGCTAGCGAGGCATTGTTAGGGATGTCGATAAAGTCATCCACTCCATCAAAATCCATAGCTACATTCGTATTAGCAGAAGTGGTGATAAAACTTGTTTCGCTTATCCAATTTGAAGAATTTCCTGTTTGAGCACAGCCAATTGGTGTCCCTGTATTTCCACCGGCCATGTCTAAAATAGCTCCTAAACTAGAGTTATCTTCATTGCCAACCCCTTCTTCAAACGGAAAATAGGCAACTAACCCAACTTCATCACCGGCAAGTGGTGTGGTCATTCGGCTTTGTAGGTCAGATTGGCTTAAGGCCGTATTCCAAATACGAACCTCGTCCATTTGACCATTGTATCTTTGTTTGGTGGGGTCTGCGCTACTAAACCGGCCAATATTCAATGGATCAGTTCCTGTTACAGGCGTACCTGTAGTACTTATTGAGTTATCTAATACTCCGTCTACATATAAGCTCAAAGTATTGCTTGATGCATTTCTTACACCTGCAATATGATGCCAATTTCCATCGTTCATGCTAATTGAACCTGACATAAAATTACCCCCGCCTCCTGTGCTAAAACCAACGCCTACGAGACCATTATCTACGAATAGACTAAAACTCTGAGAAGCTCCAGCGGTCTTTGTTATAATTCGCTCGTTAGCTCCTGCACTTGTTGTTTTTACCCAAGCTTCAAGCGTAAAATCATCAAGGTTAAATGAATTGTCATGTGGCACTTCTATATTATCACCACCATCAAAATCTAATACTGTATTTCCTTCAGAAAATGGCTTTCCATTTACCCAGTTAGAAGAAGAACCATTGCGAGTAAAGTTGTTCACGCCACCCCCATTGGCTCCTGCTTTATCGATTACTTGAGTTACATTACTTCCAGAGGCTGAGTTATCTCCATTTGGCGTTCCTTCTTCAAAATTGTAATAGGCGACTAAATCACTTTCGTTTCCCACTAGCGTTTGGTTGATGTTGGTTAAAATATCGCTTTGGGTTAGAGCACGACCCCAAATACGCACTTCATCCATTTGCCCGTCAAAATACTGGATATTTGTTGGGAATCGTCCAATATTCAGCGGTTCTGTTCCTGTTACCGGGATACCCGTAGTGCCTGTTGAATTGTCTAAAACACCGTCTACAAATATGCTCAGCGTATTCGTTGAAGCATTTCTTACCCCTGCAATATGATGCCAATTTCCATCATTCATGCTTATAGCGCCTGAAACGTTATTCCCTCCACCTGCGGTGTTAAATGCAACGGCCACCAAGCCATTGTCTACAACCAGCGTATAACATTGATTGGCTCCAGAATTTTTAGAAATAATCCGTTCGTTAGCCCCGGTGCTAGTCGTTTTCACCCAAGCTTCCAATGTAAAATCGTTGAGATTCAACGTGTTTGAATGTGGAACTTCAATATGATCGTCTACCCCGTCAAAATCTAAGGCTGTATTTTGAGGTTTTACAGTTAGACATACTAATGACAATGAAAAAAGAATGTAGAGCTTTTTCATAAGTAAATGTTTTGGTTGATACTGAAATCCTGGTACTGTTTGGGACTTAGATTAAAAATGGAAAAAGTGGTATGGTCAAGAATTTTCATAGTTAGGTTTTTGTCAATTTTTGGCGACCTATGAATATACAACAATTTGAGGATGAATAGAATAGGATGTATGTCACAAAAAAAGCCCTGACGTTTCCGCCAGGGCTTTTCTTATTTTATTTTAAAAACTAGCTTTAGCTCGCTAGGGCTTCTGCACCACCAACAATCTCTAGAATCTCGTTGGTAATTGCCGCCTGACGTGCTTTGTTGTAGTCTAATGTAAGACCGTCTTTCAGCTCTTTTGCGTTGTCTGTTGCCTTGTGCATAGCAGTCATACGTGCACCATGCTCAGAAGCGTTAGAGTCTAATAAAACTTTGAATACTTGCGTCTTTAATGACTTTGGAATAAGAATATCCAAGATCTCTCCTTTACCTGGCTCATATAAGTATTCACCGGCATTAGAACTGTCTGACGTATTTTCTTCGCTACCCGCAATTGGTAAAAATTGCTCTGCAATTACATCTTGAGAAGCAGCATTCTTAAATCGGTTGTAAACCAATACGATTCTATCCCATTTACCTTCTAAGAACTCAGCCATTAATTGGTCTGCGATGTCACTGGCATTTGCGAATGTCAAATCATTCCAAATTTCAATGTCTTCAGCAGACACTAGGTCTGTTCTCTTGTAAGCTTGCTGTGACTTCTTACCGATGGTAAACAAAGAAATATTAGCTCCTTTGTTTTCTTCCATCAAGGCATTCACAGCTTTGATAACACCAGAGTTAAATCCTCCACATAACCCCCTGTTAGAAGTTACAGGAACGATCAATAGATTCTTTACTTCTCTTTCTTGAGAATAAGGTCCTTCAGAACTATCTAATGTTGCACTTACATTCGCAATAATGTCTTGCAATTTAGAAGCATA
>JAOARK010000526.1 GCA_025210575.1 Schleiferiaceae bacterium | reverse complement strand
GTTACAATGTGCTTATTAGAGCTACAAGCAAAAAGCAACAACAAAACACATCAGAGTAAGGTTAGTTTCATTCTATAGGGATTCGTATTAAGGTGCAATAATTGTACCCATTATTCTTTGAATCAATTTCTTAGGTTATGCTAGTTTAACTTTCATTTAATAAGGTATTTATTCGAGCACTAACAAACTGGATAATTGAAAATAAAAGCGCCCTTCAGAAAAATCCGAAACCGTTGCACCCACATTATTGTCAATCATGGACTGGCTAACCTCTGGCAGTGTATTTCCATTGGCTGGGTTTTGAATAGAAACCATCGATTGGTTAGAAAACTCAAGGAAACTTTTTCCTCCATCTTCCCTCCACAAGCACTCTTCCAGCGTTCGCTTTCTGTCTTCAATTTGGATGAGGTCTAATAAAAAGGCCTTTGTTTCAGCGAATGCTAAAAGCTCCCCGCTCTCATTTTCAAACAAAACCAAGTCACAATAGGGCTCACTTTTTCTGATAACAGCCTTGTCTTCTTCATTTGGAAAACCACTCCAGAAGCTATTGTTCTCGATTTGGGTTTCAATAAACTCCCCATTATTCTCATCCAAAAGACAATAAAGAATAATGAGGCCATAGTTATACTTTCTCTTTTGACCCACTGTTATTACCAAGCTGGATTTTTCATCTTTTTCTTCCATTAACCAATCTCTGTAACCATACCATTTATGGGCACTTTCCTTGTCATGTCTGCGTAAACCAGTAACGGAGGAATAATCTGTTACAGCAACGCCAATTTTGTCTACGCTGGTTCTATTGGCCTTTTCCATAATTAATGCCAGCACAGTTATAGAAGAATCTATACTTGACGTTGTGGTGTCAATCTTCTTGGTGGTCCTGTCTATATCATTGATAATTTGTTCACTTGCTTTAGCCGAAAAATAGGAGATAAACTGTTGCCCTGTTACCACTAGAAAGCCGGCAACAGCCAAAGAAAGAACCACCACTTTACTTTTGTTTTCTCTATTGTCTAAAAGCAAGAGAATAAAACTGATTGTTGCGCCAATAAGAGCTAATATTAATCCTAACATGTTTCAAATTAAGGTCTAGCCACTATAAACTTTACTATTTTTTCATCTGTCCTCACCCCATCTGTGGCAAGGATCTTTATTTGAGGATTTGTAGGAAATCCATATATATCCATGTCAATTTCTGTTTCTTGAATGTCATGAGCAATCGTACGCCAACTAATTCCATCTGGCGAGTAATACACCAAGTAGCTCAGTGTGTCTCCATCTCTATCTTCTGCTTCCCATGAAACCTTAAGTTTTCCATTTTCTGGAGTAACTGCAGAATTCTTGGCTGGAGTAATAATTTTCAATTTAGGTCTAGCTGCGGTAACCTTTTGAGTTTCGAGAATACCACCTGGCCCAACTAGCTCAATGCTCTTTGTTCCTTTTACCCTATTTATACGGTGACTAAAACCAACTATGAAATGTTCCCCCTCTGTCTCGGTTGCTTTCCAGACCGGATTAAGTGGATAGGTCGCTAAAACATTTCCTTCTTCATTTTTCAAATTTATCCCCCACCCCGCGTCACCTAATCCAGTTGGTTGCAACTCTTCATCTCCCATAATCTCATAGGTGTTTCCTAAAACCCCTTCAGTATAATCTCCGTTCTTAAACAAAAGCCCTCGAACAATGTATAGCTCTGGGTCCACACCTTTCTGTAAAGCTCCTAACAAATACCAATAAGAACATTGGGTAATGTGCTTATCATCAGTAGTTGGACCCATTAAGGCTGTTTCCGATTCAATCAGCTTAGATCGATCTGCCCAAACATCTGCACCTGCACCATAATATTCATCGTTGTTGTTATGATAGTTTTTATCGCAATACTGCTGCATCTCATCTTCAGACCATAAATGCGGAAAGGTGTGCAACAGTTCGTGCCCAACCGTAGACGCTTTTTTATCTCCTTTTAAAAACACCACCTTGTTACTCGCAGCAAAGGCAGATGTGTTTTCCGGAAACATATAGATGAGTTTAAAGTCGTTTTCGTTGGTAAGCACAACCACCTTACCTCCATTCACTTGAGATTGCGTAGAAAACTTTTCTGTTAAGGTTGCAATCACTTTGTCTTGACGAACATTTTCCTGAAATATGGAGGGTCTTACTTTGGCTTCCAAATACTCAAACATGGTAAGCTTTGTATTGTCCAAGTTTTCAATCGGATGCGCTTTTACCTCAATAGAGTTACTCGGAACAGGGTAATACATATGCAGCTTCTGCCTGCATTCTTCTGCTAATGAGGTCGCTCTGTCCTTTAATGTTCTCAACCCAGCAACGGTGTTTTCATCACCAATAGAAACTGGTACTAAGTTTACCACAGGAAAAGAAGTGTTTACAACCAATCCGCTAACCTGAACTTTTAACCCTGTTTCATCGCCATTATTTTTAATTAACTCTAATTCTAGAGTGTAGCCTCCTTTTTCCATTTTAAAGCTTTTCGGAATCGGAGCTCCTTCGACTTTCAAAACAGAAACTTCCCAAGGCCTTTCGGGACCAGGTCCACCTTCAATTGGCAACCATCCATTAATGTTTTCTGAAGTCCATATGATTCGCTCTCCACCATTTTGTTTGAGCTTCAAACGGAACTTGACTGGAACCTCTTTGGTGTACGTAGAAGTCCCAGACATCTTGATGATATATCTTTTTTCTTCTCTAATTCCTGTTACAACCGTCCAACGATTGGCTACCATGTCCAATTCAGCATGGTATACATTGTCTTCAATTTTTGTGAGTTGCTTTGTTTTCTTGTCGGCAAAAGTCTTGTCATCTTGCCAAACTCCCTGAGTGGGTGTAAACGCCCCTATGTGTTTAATCCATGGCGGATCAATCTCTTCTCCATATTGTGTGGGAGGAGGTGTGTCTCTCGGGTTGTCTCCATCATCTTCTCCAGGAATTTCCGCCCATACCGAATCGGCCATGGTTTGACTACATTTTCTTATTTCAGAAATATACTCTACTAGCAAAGCTGAACTTGTTGGTCCAACTCCTCCATCATCTCCATTCGCCCAATCCTCCGTTCCTTCTTTCAACCATTTTTCCGCTTTTTCAATCCACTCTAAAGCCTGTTCTGCATAGTATTTACTACTGTCTTTATCGGTTGTACTCAACGATTTATCCTTTAATTCGCGAGCCTTTTTATAGGCGTAAACGGTCATTTCGTAAATGTTTTCTGCCTGAAGCAACCCTTCGTCTATCTCAATAGTCTCACCTACATATTCGCCATACTTGTCTTCACCTAGCAGATCTCCAAAGGGGTTAGACACCCCTACGGTTATTCCAACATTTTGAGGTTTCAGTTTAGTTTTTCCACCTTCAAAATTGTCATAGCTCTCAATTGGTGTGAGACCAAAATCACCTCTTAATCCCAGTTTTAATTTCGTTCTAGAAAGATCAAATTCATACCCAACTTCAACAACCCAACTTAAATAAGCTTGGTTGACATTCTCATTGTCCTTAAGTTCAATTTTACTTGTATTCTTCTCCCCTTGAAATTTGCTAAATGATTTCGCGCCAGCCCAATAATTAAAAGATGGTCCTGTTTCAAGAAAAACTTGGTCATTATTCTCAAGTTGATACTCTCCACCAACCGTATTGGCTAAATTGATATAGTTGTTTTTTATACCATACTTAGATTCGTCAAACTTGTAACCCTGCCCTCCTTGAGTCCAATATAGCATGGGTGAATAGTAGTATTGAAACAGCTCGTTGATAAAGTTCCAATTTGTCGGTAGACTTGCTCCTGCCCCTAATTGCCACCCGAACAATGGATATTGAGACTCTGAGCTTCCAGAATTTTCATTTTTATCTCCGCTTAAGCTTCCTAAGTTAGGCCCAGTTTTTACTACGAGTTCTTTTTGTTGACCAAACGCGATCAAAGCAAAGGCTAGGTTTAGAGCTAATACTTTAAACTTCATAACAAAAGGTTGATTTTGAGCTTTTTAAAGATATCGATTTTGAAGAATCACAATTACTTTCGCGTTTCCATAATTTGGAAGCAGAATTTAACCTCAACTCTTCTCTAATTTTCTCTTTTGGTTTTCTTTGTAAAGACAAGGCACAATTGGTCTTTGCCAACATTTAAACTTATATGTTAAAGAACTTCAATTATTTAAGTCTCTTATTTCTGGTATTGAAGCCATTCTTCTTATGGCCTTCACCCGTTCAAGATTCTCAAGATAGCCTTGTCAATGCCCTCTCTTCAATTCAAAGTGATGAACAAAGAGCAGAAGCGTATTATCAATTAGCACTTCTTCAAGCAGAAGACCTCAAACTTGGAACAGCAAACGCAGAAAGTAGCCTCAATTTATTCTCTTCTATCGATGACTTAAATGGAATTGTAAAATCTTCTGTCCTACTAGGTGAATATTATTACAAACAAGATTCATTAAAAAAGTCTGCATTTGTGCTAAAGTCTATTGAAGAAATAGAACAAGAATATTGGACAGAAACAGCCCTTTTTAAATACAACAACTATTTGGGTATTATTAACGAGTTTAGTGGGAATTACCTTGTAAGTATTGAGTTTTTCTTGACCGCCTTTAGTGAAGCTGAAAAAGCCACAGATACGCTAAACATGGGCATAAGCACGCATAATTTAGCTGGGCTATACACCCTAATGGATAGCGTTGATCTCGCTATTGAGAAACAAAAAGAGGCTTTAAAATATTTTGAAAAGGTTAACCATTTTAATTACACTACGAATGCCTATGTAAATATGGCACAGTGGTACTTTATGAGCGGAGAGTATGAACGTTCTAAATATTACCAAAATATTGCCCAAAACAGGCTCATAGAATCCTCAGATTATTACGGGCTTGTTTTTAATTATGAGGGTATAGCATTAGTCTACAAAACTCTTAATGAGCCAGATACTTCCTATTTTTATTTCAAACAAGGCCTAACACTTTTAGAAAATCATTCTGATGAAATAGCCAATGCCAATTGGACAAAGGTTTACTTACTTGTAGGTTTGGCAGAGACTTATTACGAGTTCGGAGAGAAAGACTCTGCTCTTAGATATATACAGTTAGCGCACCGCGAGGCAAAGTCCTTTGATTCGTTTGAAGATTTTCAAACGGTATATTTGCCTTTAAGTACCATTTACGAAGACGCGGGTTTAAAAGACAGCGCTCTTCATTTCTACAAACTCTACCACGAGGTTTCTGATAAAAAGTTTAAAGAAGGAAGTAAAAAGAGTATTGCCAATGTACTCTTAAAGCACGAGCTTTTACTTCTAGAAAAAG
>JAOARK010000525.1 GCA_025210575.1 Schleiferiaceae bacterium | reverse complement strand
GACCCCCAACAGGCAATTGACTGTTGTAAAAAGAAAACTACCGTCCTCATTTTAGGGGCACATTCAACAAATTTAGAGGCAATAGAATTCTTGTATTCCAAGCATCCTAACGCCATCAACTTATCAGATTATAAAGGAAATACGGCTTTGCACTATGCCGTGGAGAATGGAGAAATTGAAATTGTGAAATTTCTTGTTTCACAGGGAGCAGAGCCTAGCATCACCAATAACAAAGGGAAAACGGCTTTGGATCTTGCGATAAAAAAAGGAAACAAAGAAATAATTGAAATGCTAAAATCCTAGACATATTATAAACTGCGTGATGGCAATAATGCAATCAAAAGCTATGGATTTGGTATTAATTCATCTATTGAATTTCCGCTTCTAAAAAATTATTCCGATTGAATTTAAAGTTGGTTTTAAAAGCTCGCTATTTTGTCTTTTTTTACGGCCACATTAATTGAGTTTACAAACCCCGACCCTAAAGGGATTAATTGCACATTCCTGTTTTATGGAATACCTTTTAATCCAATAATTGTTGCAATAGGTATTGAATTCGTATTTTAAGAACCTCTGCAATCTTGCGGTCAGCAATAGATAAAAGCAACCCATGCGTATAAACGGACACGGACATATACTTCCAGAACCATCTCAGATTCCAAAATTCATGAAAGACAAGAAATTGTTCTGGATTGATGACGATAAGAAATTCATGCGGCAAGGAGATTGGTCAAGACCCATAACCGACCCTAGTTTTTTCATCAAAGAAAAACTGGAGTGGATGGATCGATTCAAGATAGACCATGGAGTGATGCTTAATCTTTCGCAGTTATACTGTAATGGCTGGGAAGAACAAGATTGTTTTGACGGCATTCGTTTTCAAAATGATTACAATGCATCTGTACAAAAAGATTACCCTGATAAGTTTACTTGTGGTTTTGTGGTTCAGCCCTTGTACATGGATCAAGCGCTAAAAGAAATAGATCGTTGTGTAAATGAACTTGGTTTAAGAATGCTGTGTCTGCCAACCCATTTCCTTAACGCTCAAGGAGAATGGCTTTCTATTGCTGAAGCGGATGTCGACCCTATTTATGAGCTCGCAAATGAATATGGACTAGCGGTTCAAATTCACCCTTACGATGGGGAGAAAATGGTGGCCTTAAAAAATCAATATTGGCGCTTCCATTTGGTTTGGATGATGGCCCAATGTGCAGATACTATTCACCTTTTTACCTTACGTAACTTACCTGAAAAATACCCCAACATCCGTACTAGTTTTGCGCATGGCGGAATGTTAGGCATTGCCAATTATGGAAGAAGAATTCAAGGATTTGACGGACGTCCAGATATTTTCGAAGGCCTGCACGATCCACGAAAAACTTTGGGGCACAAAAACCTATACTTCGATACGTTAGTGCATGACTCTTATACCCTAGAATTACTCAAGAAGCGTGTCGGAACCAGCCAGATCATCATGGCGCTGGACGACCCTTATCCTTTAGGCGAAATGAAAGGCGTTGGTACTTCTTACCCAGGTCGTGTAGTTGACTTTGCTGTTGAGACAGGAATTCTCTCAGAACAAGAAAGAGAAGACATTTGGCATAAAAATGTTTTAGATTGGCTTGGCATAGAACTAAAAGCGAAGTAGCTAATCGTTCTCATGGAAGATTTCATCGCATTCTTTGGCCATTCTTTCCATTCAGCGGAGTTGAATAGTAAAATAGAATCCTTGGGCATTAATTATCCAGATAGTCCATTCCTAGGATTTGATGACCGAATTATTTCCGCAAGAGCCTCTAATGCTAAGAACTCTATTTACTTAAGTTTTCAAGGTTCTCTTTCCACTTATCCCGCAGAATATGGCAACCCAAAAAAGCTGAATAATAATAAAGAAGGGGAAGAGATTATCCTAATGGAAATCACGATTGAAGACAATACCATTAAAGGAGTTCTCGGATTAGCTATTGGGAATTCTCAAGAAGAAGTTTTATCAAAAATTGGAACTAAACCTTATAAAAAAGAGAAGCACCCCAGCAATGCCAATAGAGTGAATTGGTTTTATGATCTGAACGACTACAAACTTCAGATTCACTTTACTGAAGACGAAAAAGTGGCATTTATAAGAGCTAGTCAACACACCAAAAAAGACTTACTCTCCAAAATAATTAAGCAAACCGTTAAGGAACAAAAGAAAAACATCCAACCCGAAAATGTTGAGCATCTGAACAAGTTACTCGACTTTTCTTTGATTGGAGAGTGGATAAACCAAGATAGTGAGGAGAGTAAAAAGCTAAAGTCATTTTTATCAGAGTACATTGAAAATCTTAAAGTAAGTACTTCTAAAAAATCCTCAAGTAAAATCTATTCAGAAACGAACAGATTGGTCAAACAAATAAATAAGCTAAATCACTCTAGCGATTTTATTGAAACAGCCGAAAGAGAGGACCTTTGCGACTTTATTTCAAAGGCCGTTAAAGCAACAGGGTTTGAAATCCCTTCAAAACTAGATATTACAGAAGAGCATAGAATGTGGTGATTTAATTTTGTCAGGAAAAGAGTAATTTTCTCTCCCAAATTTCATTCCCGAAAAAGAAATTTACTTTAGACATGACCACTAAACCATGAAATCGCTTTTCAAGTTTATAAATCTCGCTAAATTCAGAAGGTCTATTCCAAAATCGTGGCATGGACAATGGAAAGACGAATATGGAAGGAAACTCATCATTAAAGGATCTCAACACGGTTTCTATGTTGTCACGGTTTTAGATCCTAATGGGCAACCTTATGAAATTGATTTGCTTGAAAACAAAAAGAAGAAAACCCTAAGCCTTACCTCACGATTCACGGTTGATACAGACAAAAACCCAATTCTACAAATAGAAGCTGGCAGTAAAAACATTGGACCAACCTATGATTTGCATTTTTTATCCAAGGACAAAAATGATTCGGAATCGAATGCACGAAATTCAGATGATATAGATCGAGTATACATTAAAACAAATGTAGGTATGGGTTTGTATAACGATTGGGAAGACGATTTAGGTGTACCTTGGGCATTTCCGTTATCCATTTATCACAAAGTGAAAGACAATCTATGAAACCCATAGTCAGAGCGCTAGTATTTATTATTCTCTTAACCCTCTTAGATTTCGCACTTCGAAAAGGAGTTTTACCCATCCCCATTCCACTTCCAAAGAACATCACCTTTTTTATTCTCTACACTGTGTTTGCTGTATTGAGTTGGTTTATAACCAAACGCTTTGCAAAACGAGATAAACTGAGTATGCAAGACCTGGGTATTGACTTTAAAACAGCAAATCGACTTGACTTTTTAAAAGGATTTGGTGTTGGTGTTGCACTATGGGCCATTGTTGCTTTTGCTCAAGCTCAACTCGCTGGTTTTTCATGGATATTAAGACCCGATGTTGGTATTTTCAACATTGCTTATGGATTGCTTTTTATTTTCATTGCAGATTTGGGTACCGAGCTTCATTCCAGAGGATATGCTCTTACCATTTTCAAAAATAACTTTGGAGTCAACATGGCCATTTTGGCTATGGTATTCATTACCAGTTTAAGAAGTTTCGATCCTCAGTTAGATGGGGAGTTTCTGCTTTACGCAATGATCATCCCTGCTCTTCACACCATTTTTTTCAGCTTCATTTATTTCAAAACAAAAAGGCTTGGCGCTTCTTTGGGGTTACATGCAGGTGCTAATTTTATCACCATCAGCATTTTTGATCTACGTGAAAGCGCTTTAGATCAACCTATACCTAGTGGTCTTTTTCAGGCCTCAGAAAGTTTAGAGAATCTATCTCTTACCTCATTGCAAATCCCTTGGGTAATTATGCCTTTACTCTTGAGTATTGCAACCTATGTTTGGTTTAGAAAAAGTCAATCATCGCCAACTCTAATGATTAAAAATAAATAAGCACGATGAATGTTTACTATGTTCAGCTAAGACATCATGATCGAAATACAATTTGAAAAACCTAATTCAGAAGTATGCCAATGCTGTGGCAATGAAAGTGTTCGACTTACCCGGTTTGTATATAAGAACGCTGATGCCCATGCAGTCTACTATTGTCAGATCACAAAAGAGCATGAAGAAAAAGTGGTAAGCGGAATTATTAGTCTTGGCGATTGGAGCGAAGGCAGCTACCCCATTAACCGTGTTGCGTTTCCTTTTAGAATCTGGGTTAGTGAAGAAAACTATCAAATTGGTTTAATAGATAAGAAAGATAGTCAATGGTCTCAGGTAGAATTCTTAGGGAATATTCTAGATCGTGATGCAGGCCTTAAACATCCTTGGATCAAAGAAGTTTTTCATATAACCGATCATATTGTTACGGAAGACGGCCCCGTCATTTACTTCCTAAATAGTTAATAGTTTTAACTAAGAATATTTAAATGATCATCTAATGAAACTTAAGCTTCTTCTTTGCATAGTACCATTATTTTTATCATGCATTAATGAAGGTCGAAAACTCAACACTAAAGACATTATTCTTCAAGGTAACAGAGAAGCTCCTTTGGGCTGGGTCTATTTAACTATTTATGAAGACTCAACCTTTGTTTTTACCCTAACTGGTCTTCGAGATGTAACACCTTTTCCAGGCAAGGCAAAAATTCAGAATGACACTATTTATTTTACATATTCAGACAGTATTCCCAAAGCTGGAACGGTTGCGCTATTAAAACCAAATTATGTTTCG
>JAOARK010000053.1 GCA_025210575.1 Schleiferiaceae bacterium | reverse complement strand
CTCTAAAAGAGGCACATGATCTGAACTTGATTCACCGAGACATTAAACCTCAAAATGTCATGGTTTGTGTTTTGGGCGGCTTATTTGACATGGTTAAAGTACTTGATTTTGGGTTGGTGAAAGATTTGGAAAAAACAAATTCTGAAGAGTTGACTACGACATCTGAGATTACTGGCACACCACTATATATGTCTCCAGAAAGAATAACTACACCGGGTTCATCAGATAATCGAAGTGATATTTATGCCGTTGGTGCATTAGCTTATTATATTCTAAGCGCTCAACCCTTGTTTGAGTATAAAAATGATCTTGATGTAATGTATCAGATCATCAACACTGTTCCTCCCTCATTAAAGTCCATGAATAAAGAGGTTCCAGATATGTTGAGTAACTTGGTGAGTGTATGTCTGGAAAAAGAAAAAGAAGATCGTCCTGAAAGCGTAGATTTCTTGATGAACATTTTAGAGCAAATAGCTGAAGAGCATCCATACACACAAGAAGATGCAAAAAAGTGGTGGCAAAGATTTAAAGGTTGATGCGGATTAAGCGGGTTTATTGCGCGTATTAAATAATGGAGATACTTAGACCGATATATTATTCAGGCATTGGACAAAGAAAAAAGAATGAGGATTTTCTATATCCCGAGAATCCTGGCAAAAAAAATAACCTCTACATGGTCTGCGATGGCCTTGGCGGAATGGCGTATGGTGAGCTTGCATCTAAGATGACAGCCTTGGCTGTGCGACAGTACATGAGCTCAGTAGAAACCGTAGAAGCAGAAAGCATCAAAGACTCCATTCATTTTGCAAATAATCTTATTCGTCATTTTATTGACGAACATCCAAAAACAGAAGGAATGTCTTCTACCGTTGCTATGCTCGTTCAAGACAAGAAGGATTTTTTTGCGGCTTGGGTCGGAGACTCCCGGGTTTATCACATTCGAGATGGAGAAATCATGTTTAAGACCCGAGATCACTCCTACAAAGAATGGTTAATAGAAAGAGGATTTGAAGAAAACACAGAAGATATAGGACATATTATTACGCAAGCTGTAGGTGGTAAAAAGAAAGTCATTCCAGGTTTAGAGAAAATAAATGACGTGCAGCATGGTGATTACCTTGTTCTCTTGACCGATGGGGTGATGGAGGCGGTAAGCGAGAATGATTTCCTGGCCTTTTTTGAAACTAAAAAAAACAGCGAGGATATCTTACAAGAAATTGTAAAATTGTGTTCAGAAAATTCTAAAGACAATCACACGCTTTACATTTTAAAGATTAAATGAGAAAACTATACACTTCACTTTTCATTTTGGCATTTTCAGCAATCCTTTTAACAGGGTGCGAAAGTGCAATGACGGTTACTTCAGATTACGATCGTGAAGTAGATTTCACACAATACAAAACTTTTCAGTTACTCCCTTGGGATGAGAATCTTGGCGATTTAGTTAGCCGCAATTCTCAGTCAATTATAGACAATGCCATTAAAGATGTACTAAATCGTTACGGATATGTGCTAGTTGAAAAAAATGCTGACCTTGTAGTAAGTACCTATGTACATGTTGATGAAAAAGAAGGGGTTACAGCATATAACAATTACTACGGCCCAACAGGATACTACGGTGGCTGGGGTTATGGATACGGTTACGGTTATGGAGTTGGAGTTGGCATGAGTACAACGACCTACTCAGAATATACTTATCAAGTAGGCTCGTTGATTATAGACTTTTATGACCAACAAGAAAAAAAATTAGTTTGGCAAGGAATCGGTTCAGACGAATTATCTGACAACCCAAAAAAGGTTCAGAACAAAATTCCGTCTTATGTAAGACAAGTACTTTACGACTTTCCGAAAGTAAAACAGAAATAATAAACCCTCTTTACTATGAAAGCATTACGCTCATCAATTCTTTTACTCGCTACAATCTTGATATTCTCCGCATGTAGTGATGGCATTACCGTAACATCAGATTACGACAAAGAAGTTGACTTTACCAAGTATAAGACCTTTGGCTTTTTGCCTTGGCCTCAAGAGAATGATGCTGTTGTAAATGAGTTTGACAAAAAGCGTATTCTAGACGCTACTCGAGAAGAGTTCAAAGCAAGAGGCATGACAGAGGTTCCTGGTCCATCGGGAGATGTGGCCATAAACATTTTTGTTACCGCAGAGAATAAGACTGAAACACAAGCCTACACAAATTACTACAATGCGGGATACGGCTATTACTATTCGCCTTACATGGGCATGGGAACGAGCACAACCACGGTTAGAGATGTTAACTATGTAGTAGGCACCATAATCGTTGATGTTTTTGAAGTGTCTGGAAAAAAATTAGTGTGGCAAGGTGTTGGGCAAGGTGTTGTTGACGAAAGCCCCAACGCGCGTAAAAAAGATGAGAATGTGGATTACGCTATGGCTAAAATATTAGCTCCATATCCAATTAAAAAGACTTCAAACTAATACAAAAGGCCTCCATTAAGAGGCCTTTTCTTTTTTCTCTTTTTCTTCTAGGTATTTAAGGGTAACCCAACGTTTCCAGCCCAAAATGGCTTTCTCGCTTGTGCTTAAATTGCTTAAATCTGCTGTATTCCACACCTTTGGAAGTACCGCTTTATTAATGTTTCCAAGGACTTTTAATAACTGCAATTTCATTTTAGCGAAGTATTAACAATAGCTAAACTACCATTTAATCCTTATTTCTAAATTTAGCCTCAAACTAAAACTATGCAGCAAGAAGCACTTAGACCCTTTGCATGTTCATACTCTCCAAACGTTCCAGAATTACTGAATAGCCTAGGATGCACCTTGGCATTGAGTACTTATCAGGCTGGAAAACTCATTTTTTTATCGGCAGCAGACCAAGAGAAAATTATTCAGCTGCCACGTACTTTTAATAAGCCAATGGGAATTGCAGTTCATCCTGAAAAAGAAAAAATTGCTCTAGCCTGTAAAAGCGATGTCCATGTTTTTCAAAACTCAAAAGAACTAGCTTGGCATTACCCGAAGTCCCCCGGGAAATACGATAGTCTTTATCTTCCTCGAATGAGTTATAAAACAAGCTATCTTGATTTACATGACCTTGCTTTTGGTAAAGACAATTTATACGCAGTAAACACCCTGTTTTCATGCATTAGCACTTTAAGTGATGAATACAATTTCACTCCTTATTGGAAACCTAAGTTCATTACAGAAATCGCTTCTGAAGACCGTTGTCACCTGAACGGCATGGCATTAGAAAATGGTAAACCCAAGTATGTAAGTTGTTTCAACCAAGGTAATACGGCTCAAAGCTGGAGACAAAACATTACAGAAACAGGAGTAATCATTGATGTTGACACGGATGAACTTGTAGCAGAAGGCTTAGCTATGCCGCATACACCAAAACTGATTAATGGCACACTTTATGTGCTAATGTCGGCAACCGGTGAATTAGTAAAGATTAATACAGAAACCGGTGAAAAAGAAACAATATTGAAACTAGATAGCTTTGTAAGAGGGATGGATGTTTGCGGTGAATTCTTATTCATTGGCCTGTCCAAACTGAGAAAAAACTCTAAAACCTTTGCGCATCTTATGAATAACTTCAGTAGAAATCGTGCTGGCGTGGCAATAGTTCATTTGCCATCAGGAGCCTTCGTAGGAGAAATTCAATACCACACCTCTGTTGAAGAGATCTACGAAGTAAAAGTTATACCCAATACCGTACGACCTAATATTCTTAATCCAGAAAGTGAAGACTGCAACAGAGCCGTTTCTATTCCTTCTACAACTTTCTGGGCGTCATCTAACGAAAACAACTAAAATCATGAATAACTATTACGCAAAAAAGAAAAGGCAGTACCGGTATTTGCTAAAGCGAATCAATAAAATGATCGCCTCCCAAGAATGGGAAACCCTTTCTGAAGACGCTCAAAACAAATTGAGCTCAAGATTGAGCAGATTGTATAAAGCCTTAACCAGCGCTTTTTCATCTAAAAGTTTAATTAAAGCAATGGGAACTGCAGCCTTGGTG
>JAOARK010000524.1 GCA_025210575.1 Schleiferiaceae bacterium | reverse complement strand
GTTCCCATGCGGCTAGTAAAATCACTGAAATTTTGCATATCACTGAAGTATTCTCCATCAATGGGTTCTGTTAAGTCTAGATTGTACACCGCTGAATTTGGTGATGCATCGAAACCTATTCTACCTACATCGCGCATACTCGTTGCCACCCTAAACAGATAATTCGGTTGATGAAGTCGATCTACATCTGTTTCTAAATGACGGTCGTCCGCAAATTCATAAATGGCTCCAAAATTGAAACTATAGCCAGAAGAGTTGAAAAGACGTTTGGACTCTCCTTTTGAAATTTCATCTAATTCGTTGTTGTAGGTGAGCGACAATTGTCCAGAAACATCTGTAATCTCATTGTTCTCATGGTCATATTGCACATCCAAGAATTGAAGCTCAATAAAGCCGCTACCGCCCCCTATAAGGTAATTGGCTGTAGCTCCCAGATCCAATTTGTGTTTACCCTTGTCTAGAACATTATAAGCATAGCTCAGACCTAATTCTTGCCAAGAACATAACACCCCCACTCCAGATTGTATGGTAGGGAGCGAACCCAAAACGGCCACATCAAAATCATTAGCTGCGAGTAAGCCCACATTCCCATTTGTCACAGTACCAAAACCCACTGCTCTAATTCTCCAGTTAAATGCTACGCCCGATTTTTCGTTTAGAGAATAAGCCACCGAAGGCATAAGAATACTTCCTGAAAGAAAAAAGTTCTGCTGCTGAGTTTCGAGTAGGGTGGCAAATGTGAACTGATCACCCTCATAAAGTACATTTCCAACCTCACTTTGCGGCACAAGGTCTTTGATCAAAAGATTTGCAGATGCCCCAATAGCATTTACATCTAACTTATAAGGCATACGAGCTAGTGAGGCAGGTTGCAGCCCTATGGAATAAACTCCTCCGTAAGGGCTTGTGGTCAACCCTCCCAACCCTTGTGCAACTAAAAGAGGGCTACAGAATAGGAGAAGTAAAAAGGTTATATACCGCTTGGTTAATTGGGTCATGTCTAAAGATAAAAAAACAGCCCTAAAGGCTGTTACAAACATCTTTGAATTTCTCAAATTCGGTATCGAACTTGATCAAGTCTTGCCGCATTTTGCTGTTAATGGCAAAAAGTTTTTGAGAAACCACATGGTTTTTGTCTTTGTTTTCATTCATCAACATATCCGCTTGTGTCAGATTCTCAAGGCGTTTAGAAACTTCTTCGTGATGCCACTTTAGTTTAGATTCCAGGTCTCCAACATCTTTCGATGTTTTGGCTTTCGTGATTTTCTCAGAAAGCATGTTTAAGTCATTTCTAACGGTAATTAAGTCTTTACGCCATGCGTGATGCTCTTTGTGTAAAGATTCGTATGTGTGATGTAAATCTTGCATTTTCAATTTTTATTGAGGTTTTGAGAACCCAATATACTTATTTCTATTGTTCAAACGTACTTGAATAAGAACCTATATTTGATTGAATGTTGCACAAAAAAGAGCGATTAACTCAAGCATTTGAAGTATTCCTTGTACTTCTTTTAGCCTTTGGATTGCCTATCTATTCTTCAACCCTTCATGCGCTTAATCCACCATTGCAAACCGAGATCAATGATAAAGGCATTCTTGAGCTCCTAGCATTTGAATTGCTCGTAACAGGTATCATTCTTTTAATTTTTAAATCGCGAGGAATACAGCTCAAACAATTTCCCTGGTCATTTCAATGGAACATGATATGGATTGGTTTGGGTTTGGTTGTTCTGCGATTATTAATCGGTGAGTTTGGAAATTGGCTTTGGGCTCAAACACCATTTGCTATTCCCAATAACACAACGTTTACACTTTCTGCTTCACTTCTCCCGTTGGCATTATTGATAGTATTCAATTCCATTTATGAAGAGTTTTTCCTTTTAGGTTACCTTCATTTTCGAATGCACAGATTAGGTATTGTTACATTCATTGCTTTAAGTAGTCTTATTCGATTTTCTTATCACACTTACCAAGGCTGGGCAAGCGCTCCCATGCTGCTGACCATGGGTATTCTTTTCTCGATCTACTATTTCAAAACCCAAAAGCTCTGGCCTCCTATTCTCGCTCATGCTATGGGAAACACCTTTCTGTTTCTGAACATGCAGTACAATTGGATCAACCTATAAATTGAAAATTAGCATCTTAGCTAAAACTAAACCCAACAAATTATGGCCGAAGAAAAAAAGATGTTTGGTAAATACAACCAGATTGTAATGCTGTTCATCACCTTTTTATTTACCGGAGTCATGGGCGGATGGCTGCAGCATATCTATTGGACCAAACAAGAAGAAAAACGTGTTTTAGAAGAAGAAATTGACGATGCTAAATTAGTGTATAAGGATGTACTCAATCATCATTACGATCTGGTCACCGCCATGTTCAGTGCTTTACATGAATATAGGGAGGCTGTTCGCAACGAGCAGAACTTAGATAGCATTGCGCTTATGGATGAAAGTGAATGGGGCAAATACAAGAGTTTGCAAGCTCAATACGAATCAGACTACCCCAAATATTTTTTCTTGATCCCTACCACATTTGGTATTAGAGCAAGACAGCAATACACCATGATTCACGAACGAATGCAAACCACAAAGAAAAACCTGAATGACCTGTATTCAGGAGAACCAGAAGT
>JAOARK010000523.1 GCA_025210575.1 Schleiferiaceae bacterium | reverse complement strand
TTGTTGCCGTTGGATCGATACACTGGAATAACTATCGATGCGCTAAATCTTCCTAAAATAAATACACTGAAAGTAGTTTGTATGCTGTGTCTAAATGTCGTTTTAGATGTTGTTGTTTTAAGCTTAGGTTTTGGCTTAGAGTCTGTGGCTATAGTGTCTGTAGCTACTTATAGCCTGGGGGTGGTTTATGGTCTCATCGCAATTCGGAAAGAAGTTAAACTACAATTAGTGAGAGGCTTGAAAATGTCTATTGGCCTTGTGTTTTCCAAAACAAAGCATATTGTAGCAAAAAGAGAATAATTCTCAAAATGAAAAAGTTGTATATGTTTGTTGACAAATTAAACAGAAATGATAAAAATTTGGTTAATAGAAGACGACAGCATGTACGCTACAATGCTCAAACGTCAAATTGAAAAGAATGACAACTACCACGTTGAAATTCATTCTAAAGCTAACGACATTGTAAACGGAACTTTAGAATTTCCAGATGCGGTTTTCTTAGATTATCAATTGCCTGGCATCTCTGGAGAAAAGGTACTTGACTATATTAGGTCTAAAGACAGTGATCTTCCTGTAATAATGGTTTCAGGGCAAGAAGATCCAACTATAGCGGCAGACCTTATTAAAAAGGGAGCACATGATTACCTTACTAAGACTTCTGAAACTCCGCGACAATTAGCAAGTATATTGGTTAAATTGGAAAGGCAATTAACCGTAAAAAAGGAACTTTCATTTTTACGTTCAGAACTAAAGAACAAGTTTGAATATTCCAAAACCTTAGGTTCAAGTTCTGCCATTACAAAGTTGTTTCCGCTTTTAGAAAAAGCTGCAAAATCCAACATTCATATATCTCTTGCTGGTGAGCCAGGTGTTGGTAAAGAAACAGTAGCGAAGGCCATACATTTTAATTCTAGCCGTTCATCAGAGAGTTTTATTACTGCGCAATTGGGTTCAATTCGCAGTGATGCTTTTGCTGAAGAATTACTTCAAAAGTTTAAAGAATCTTATGGCGGAACACTTTTTTTAGATGAGATCGCTGAAATCAATGTGTACGATCAATCTATCTTATTGAATTTTTTGCAAAAAGGATCATTCGTTGAAGAGGGTGAAAAGATTCAATTCAATTCAAGAATTGTGACAGCTACCAATAAAGACTTGAAAGCAATGGTGCGTTCGGGTGCTTTTAGAGAAGATTTGTACTACCTCCTTGTGGGAATGCCTATTGTTATTCCTTCATTAAAGGATCGAAGATCAGATATATTGCTGTTTGCCAATAAATTCAAAAACTCTTTTTGTAGAAGAAATGAATTAGACATCCTTCGATTTGACAAATCTGCGCAAGAAAAATTATTGGATTACAACTGGCCAGGGAATGTAAGAGAATTGAAAGCCATTGTTGAATTGTCATGTACTATGGCAGAGGGTGAGTACATCCAAGCTGATGATATTCGATTCGAAGAAACCTCCATAACACAAGATTTGCTAAGTAAGGAAAGGTCATTAAAAGAATATGATGCAATGATCATAGAATATTTCATGAGTAAATATGAATCAGACATTCCTAAGGTTGCTGAGGTTTTGGAGATCGGAAAATCTACGATTTATCGGATGATAAAGAATAAGGAAATTAAAAACCCCAAAGAGAAATGAGTAAGAA
The DNA here is from genome assembly GCA_025210575.1 of Schleiferiaceae bacterium. GTDB lineage: Bacteria > Bacteroidota > Bacteroidia > Flavobacteriales > Schleiferiaceae > JAOARK01. The sequence goes on along the minus strand of JAOARK010000523.1, from coordinate 12,282 downwards.
GAAAAAAATAATCATAGTAGATGACGAACCAATGATGCGCTTGTTGTTGAAACAAATATTCAATAGTCAATACGAAGTTCATGTATTTAATGATGGAAAGGAAGCATTAAGCTGGATGTATGCTGGAAGCATTCCTGATGCTGCTGTTATTGATCTTCAAATGCCAGAAATGAATGGTTATGAATTGTTAGATCACCTAAAGAAATCTGGTTTCTTCGAGAAAATGCCCGTATTCGTGCTATCTGCAGAAGAAACAAGCTCTGATAGAATAAAGTGTCTTGAAATGGGTGCTGAAGATTATGTAACTAAACCTTTTAATCCTAAAGAGTTGAAAATTAGAGTTGAGAGAGTGTTAAAAACTACTTGATAATGAGAATACTATACATCGGAAACGATCCTCAAATAGAATCATCTATACAATCCATTGCCCAGTCTGTTTTGATAATAGACAGTCCAATAAGATTATTGAATCTCAAAACCGCTTTGAGAAAGATCGACTTTGTGGTTGCCGACAAAAATCAGAAAGGATGTCATACATCAATGTTAGCTCAAGTTTTGAAAGAAAATGGACTTCGTGATAGAATACCCGTTGTCGTTTTTGGGAAGGATTTTTCAAAGGAGGAAAGGAAAGGTCTCATCAAGAATGGGGTTTCTGAAATTGCCAAGACTCCATCACAATTGGAGTATACAATTAAGTGGTTTGATCAAATGCGTTCAGAACTTGAAGTGAATGAAAAGAGTCAGCTACCAATTGTTCAATGGACAAAGAGAATTTTTGATGTGGTTTTTGCCTCACTATTCCTAATAATTATTTCTCCATTGCTTCTGCTGATTGTTGCAGCAATAAGAATAGATTCAAAAGGACCTATAGTTTATAAATCAAAACGCGTAGGCCAGGGTTACTTGATTTTTGATTTTCTCAAGTTTAGAACGATGAAAATAAATGCTGACGCATTGGTAAAAGACCTTCAGGGAGAAAATCAGTATAAAAATGAAATGAGTTTAGAGGAGAGAAGTTCACTTCATCAATCTAATGAAACACTAATTGATGCTTTGGGAAACCCTATTGATGAAGAGACTTTTATTTCAAGGAAAAGAGCTGAGAAGAATGGAACATTCTTTAAAATTCAAAATGACCCTAGAATTACTAGAGTAGGTAGGTTTCTGAGATCTACCAGTTTAGACGAATTACCTCAGTTCATTAATGTGCTTAAAGGGGAGATGTCAATCATTGGCAATAGACCTTTGCCTTTATACGAAGCGGAACAACTTACTACAGATCAATGGGTGGCTCGTTTCAAGGCCCCTGCTGGTATTACAGGTTTATGGCAGGTAAAAAAACGAGGTAAAGCTGGAATGAGTGAGACCGAAAGAAAGGAGCTTGACAATATTTATGCAGTTAAGGGCTCATTTCTGTTCGATATGAAAATAATGCTACAGACTATCCCAGCACTTTTTCAAAAAGAAAATGTATAGAAGACTAATACATATCATTTTGTTTTTCGCACCACTATTTGTTGTGGCACAAGGTGAATCCATAGATTCTAAAGCTGATTTGGTAAAGTACCTACCACCTCTTCCAGTCCTGATTGATTCTGCAATACTTAATTCACCAAGATTAGCTCATTATGGCTCTATGGTTGAGAGTTATGAGCACAACGTTTCACTTACAAAAATGAAATGGACTAATCATTTTAGAATTATGGGGCAATACAATTATGGTGACATTGGTTCAATTCCAAATAGTGCCTTTTTAGGAAAGCAACTCTCAGTAGGCTTTTCAATTCCACTAGGCTCTGTTGCCAATAGAAAGAGTGAAATAAATATTGCTGTAGCGCAATTAGAAGCAGAAGAAAATACTTATGAGCAAGTAAAATTGGAAGTGCAAGAAGACGTGATTGAAACTTATAACGACTTGTTGCTTTTCCAAAGACTTATAGGAATTCAAGCTGAAGCTATGCAAAGTGCAGAATTAGCAATGGAAATGGCTGAAGAGCGATTTAGAAGAGGAGAGCTTTCTATGGATCAATTGGGCACATACATTGAATTGCAGGCAAAATACAAAACCGCATATGAGACCATGCGGACAGAGTTTAACAACGCATATAACAAGTTAGAACGCATTGTTGGTGTTCCGTTTAGCGAATTTGAAAGTTAATCATGACGAATCTATTACACATTACAAGGCTACTTCAAAGAAACATGAAATGGATGTTTCTCGTATCCATATTGCTAGCTGGGTTTGTTTTACTATTCACACGAAATATGCCGAAAGAATTTCAAAGTGAGACTGAAGTTTTTACGGGCATAACCTCTGGAATGAGTATAGATAATATGGATGGAGCAAAAATTGACTTTTTTGCCGCCAACAACGCTTTTGATAATTTGATCAATATTGTTAAAAGCAGACAAACACTTGAAGAAGTTGGAATGCGATTACTCTCGCAGCACTTGTTAATTGAAGAGCCAACTCCAACAAACCTATCAGAAGAATCTTATGAACGTTTGCAAGAGTGGATTAGTGAAGCAAAGAGGGAAGAACTTGTTGTTCCAGGTGATACTGAAGCCACTTATTTAAATGTTTTGAATTGGTACAGTACATCATTTCAATCTGATGAGATTAAAGTAATATTTAACAATAGCGGATCGCCTTATAGTTATAAGGCCATTGAGAAAATATCAGTTTACCGTTTACAGAATTCTGATTTAATGCGAATTACCTATTCGTACACAGATCCTGCAATAGCCCAACAGACACTGGTTATTTTAAACGAGGTCTTTATTCGATTGGTAGCCGACATCAAAGTTGCTCAAACAAATGATATTGTCGCTTATTTCAGAAAACAAGTAAACCTGGCCGATCAGAGGCTAAACGAAGCTGAAGAAAAACTCAAAGTCTTTAAAACAAATAACCGTGTGATTAATTATGGCGAACAAACCAAGAGCATTGCCATGATGAAAGAATACATGGAGGATGAATATCAAAAAGAGTTGGCATCTAGAGCTTCAGCACAAGCAGCAGTGAGTAAACTGGAGGTGCAGTTATCGGTGAACAAGGAAATGCTCAAGCATAGCGAGAGTTTACTCTCTAAGCGTCAAGAATTAGCAGATATCAATTCTGAAATAGCGGTGCTTGAAGTTTATTTAAATGACGAAGAAGCTCTTGTTGAAAAAAGAGCTCAAGCTGAAAAGATTAAAGCTGAAATGAGCAAAGACTTAGCAAACCGTATGGAATACAGCAGAACAACGGAAGGTGTTCCGGTAAGCAAAGTTTTGGAAGAATGGCTTCAATATACTTTGGCTTTAGATCGTGCAAACGCAAGAATCAAAGTATATGAAGATCGTAAGGTTTATTTCAATGGATTATATGATGAGTTTTCTGTAATAGGCTCAACCATTGGGAAACTAGAGCGTGAAATTACGATTGAAGAAAAAAACTATTTGGAATTGCTGCATAGCTTGAATTTGGCGCTGATGCGTTTAAGTAGCGAAACATTATCATCTGACGGATTGTTGATTACTGTTGAGCCATATTTTCCATTAAGCCCACTTCCTTCAAAGCGCATGCTTTTGGTTATTCTTTCGGGAATCTTAGGGTTTTTACTTCCATTCATTTGGGTAGTTTTAAAAGACCTTCTTGATCTTAGCATTAAGACTGGACAAAGGTTAGCGCGATTGTCATCTAAAGAACATGTGGGTTCTGTGCCCAGACAGAGATTTGTTGATGAACAAAAAGGATTAAACTCAGAAGAATTTACGTCTCAATATTTAAGGTTGATATGGAGTAAAATAGAGTCTTCATTAAAGAATAATAATGATGGGCCGCTGCAGATTAACTGGATGAGCTTGCACAAAGAAGAAGGAAAATCTTATACAGCTGACCTTTTGGTTAGAGAATTAAAATCAATGGGATTAAGCGCGTTGCTAATCCAACCTGACGGTGAAAACTACAACGTGCAAGATTCTTTGCAAAGTGTTGAAAATGCTCAAAGCTTGACTGCTGAAAAAGTTGATGATTTTGATGTTATAATTCTTGAACACCCAGCTCTAATAGACCAGCCATATTCTAAAAAACTAGTTTGCAATGGAGACTTGAATGTTTTGGTGAATTGGTCTGGAAGAATCTGGGGAAGTGCGGATACTCGCAAATTGAATGAGCTGAATAATGATTGTTCCCAAGAATCGGTAATGTTGTTAAATGGTGCTGACCTGGATGAAATGGAAACGATTGTAGGTGATATACCCAAACAAAGAAGCGAATTGCATAAAAAGATCAAAGGCTTGCTTCGTCTTCAGTTCACCTCTTCTGTTGCTTCTGCTTGATCATCTGTTTGTAATATGGAAAAAGCAAAGAACAGACTCATGAAAGTGGTAATTGATATAGGGAACTGTGTCAAAACCGAATTCCCGTAATTGGCTAAGAGAATACCAGCATAGCCCGATAGAAATGCGATAGCTATAAGTTTGTCCTTACTATATTGTTTCTTCCAGACGAGGCGTATGCTCCAAATAAATATGTAGAGCCAGATTCCTACATATAAGTTTCTTCCAACAATACCACCTTCCGCTCTAATTCTTGTGTATAATCCATCTGGTTCAAACTCAGCAAGCCATGTACCAGGTGAAAACCGATTACCCCAATTTCCAGTAGTGCCAATTCCTCCTCCAAAAGGTTTGTCTTTCAAGTACTCCGTTAACCGAGCTCTATTTCTAATTCTTACTTGAAGAGAAGCGTCATTTGGATCGAGAGCAGTTCTCAATCGGTTAATTTCATAATTGCTTTGTCCGATATTGGTAAACTTTAAAAAGCTAAAAGCAAGTGCCAATACTATGATTCCAGGAACAAGAATTCTAATGTTCTTAGTATAAATCAAATAAGCTATTGCACCAGCTCCGGGAACAGCTAAAGCTCCCCTCGTGCCTGAGATCATTAAGCCATAGAAGAACAACAAACAAAGAATCAACAAAAGAATTCGCCTGGCTATTACCAGATTTTTATCTGTAGCCAAAATTCCGCAGATCAATGAAATTTGACCCATCGCTGCTCCAAAAGTACCTGCATCATAATAATAGGAGAACACACGTAATTTGCCAAAAAGTACATGTGTTATTGCGCCTCCTTCATCGAGCCATCTTTGTTCAGCAGCACTTACTCCAAGCATTTGCTGTTTTATACCCCAAAATAGGCCTAGTATTGAAAATCCTAGCCAGATCATAAAAAAAGGCTTCAAGTCTTTTTTAGAATCAAAGGTGAGGAAGAGAATGATGAAGATGAGTGTTTGGTATAATGCAATTCCTCTCATAGAGTAAAACCAAGCAGCCAGACTGTGCGCCAAAGGGTTGAGCATTTGGAATAGTATATAAAGCATCCAAATGAGCATTAACAAGAAGATAGGGTGCTTTAACCGTTCTGTTTTGACATTCGGGCTGTGCTTAATAAACAATAGTAAGATGGATATAATGAGTATGATATCAACGGAAAGCCCATAGGGTAATGAAGAAGGGATATATCTTCCAAATATGGGCAAGACAAAACTCAGTATCAGAACTAAGTAGAGTCCCAGTTTTTCATATTTGTACGAAAGATATAAGTAGGCGATGAGCACTGGTATTGACAGAATTGAACCAATTGCTGCAAACTCAAATTGACTTACGAGATACCCTAAAAGTCCGGTGATCAGTAAAAGGCCACCTATAGAAAGTACTGTGCTTTTTAGCGTTCTATCCATTAAAGCAAATTCAGCTTTGAAAAAGAATTTAAGTCGGTTTCAAAGTAAATGTAATTCATCAATTGTTCAGTCCCAAAAAGAGATTTTCCATTAATCTTAAGATCAGAAACAGTGCCCTCAAGATCATTGAAGACTTCATGGTTAGAATACAAATTGAATCGCAGAATATTTGTGCTACGCCAAAATTGGATATCAAGATGAAGATATTTATTGCTCGGTTCTATGATGTTCAGTTTTGCCTTGATGGGTTCTAAATACTTCTTTTTAGAAACTTGTTTAATTGTTCCAGAGTCTATCAATCGATATCTGAGCTGATGCAATACTGAATCTTGTAAAGAATCTATTGAAGGAATTTCATTGTTCACCACAAAATAATGAAGGCTAAGCCTGTCTTTCCACCCTTTTTTGCTTCTGGGTAATTTGTAATAACCATCGTCAAAAATTTTAACTAAGAGTAGAAGTGTGTCTTCATTATAGTAAATCTCATGGGCGATTATGTTTTTAAAATTATCAATACCCAAATTCTCATCAGAAGCTGATTGGTTATTATGTTGATGATATAGACCCCTTTTAATAATGAGACTCTCATTTCCTATCCATTGACCATCTAATGAATACGTCCATCCAGTGATTTCTTCGTCTAAAATGCCATAGGTGTTTTCATTGATTTCAGGTACCGGTTTGCTTTTTCTTTCTTGTGCAATCCCAGAAATAAAGAATAGAATAAATGTGATAGTGGCGTACAAGGTTTTCATGCTATTAAAATTTTACATTCGTGAAAATACAAGCGTCCTATATGTCAGAACCTCTGGTTTCCATTTTAACGGTTCAATACCAACAATTTGACTTGACTTTACAGTTCTTAGAGTCAATTTCTCAAATTGAGTATCAAAATTATGAGCTCATAGTAGTGGATAATGGTTCTGAAAAAAATGGTCAGACAGAGATCCAAAGAAGATTTCCGAAAGTTCAGTTTATTCAGTCAGAAAAGAACTTAGGCTTTGCAGGAGGGAATAATCTTGGTCTAGAGTCATGTAAAGGGGAATTCATACTTTTTATAAATAATGATACCGAAGTAGAGCCTGATTTTCTAACCAAGATGATTCATTATGGGAATAGGCTTCCCAATTTGGGAATGATGAGTCCTCGAATTCAATATTATCACCCAAAAGGAGTAATTCAATATGCTGGTAGTACAGAGCTGAATACTTTCACTCTAAGAAATCGTTCTTTGGGATATGGAGAAGTAGATAGAGGTCAATATTCAAAAAGTTATTCTACAGCCTATGTGCATGGTGCAGGAATGCTAGTTCCTAAAACGGTTATAGACCAAGTAGGAAAAATGGAAAATGATTTTTTCTTGTACTATGAAGAATACGACTGGTGTGCTAGAATAAAAAAGGCAGGATATGAAATTCATTATTGCGGGCAAGCATTGATCTATCATAAGGAGTCTATGAGTGTAGGTAAAACGAGCGCACTAAAAACGTTTTACATGACACGAAATAGAATTTGGTTCGCATTGCGAAATATTGAAAAGCCAAAACAATACTTGACCCTCATTTTTCTTTATTGTCTGGCCTTGCCAAAGCAAATACTGCTATTCATACTCAAAAACCGATTCGATTTAGTTCACGCCTCGTGGCGAGGAATGTGGTTTAAACAGAGTGAGTATGAAAATAGGAATCGAAGCACAGCGGATATTTAGAGAGAAAAAGCACGGTATGGATTTCGTGGCTTTGGAGTTGGTGAAAAACCTTCCCAAGGTTGAAGGTACGGAGTATTTCATATTTGTGAATGCAAAATTATCGGAAGTAAATTTTGGCTTAAGAGAAGACATTCAGATCGTTGCTAAGAAATTGCCTTACCCATTGTGGGAACAAATTTGGTTACCCATACAATCCAAAAAGCTAAATATTAACGTGCTTCATTGTACGGCCAACACATTTCCCATTGTTTCTCCATGTAAAGTGTTCTTAACGCTGCACGATATCATTTTTATAGAAACTAACCCATTGAAGAATGGAGATTACAGTGCTTATCAAAAATTAGGAAATCTATACAGAAGAATACTCGTAAAGTACTTTTTAAAAAATGTTGATCACATTATTACTGTTTCTGATTTTGAGTTGAACAATATCAAAGCGAGGTTTCAAAGGCTATCAGAAACCATCACCATTAACCGTATTTACAATGGTGTGGGAGAGCATTTTGAAAGTAGTACTCTTACTGTTGAAGAAAAAAATAGGATAGAAGAGAAATACGGAGTAAAACAGGACTTCGTAGTTTTTCTAGGAAACACAGATCCTAAAAAAAATACCAAAAACACTTTAAACGCTTTTGTAGAGTTTGCGAAGAACAATGTAGAAGCTCGTTTAGTGGTGGGCGATTTAGCGGGTAATTTTTTAAATAATTGCTTGCCTGCCGACTTGGAAGAGGGAATAAGATCAAGAATTATCCCATTAGGTTATATAGAAAATAAAGATCTACCCATCTTATTAAAGATGTCCAGAGCTTTTTTATACCCTTCGCAGCGCGAGAGCTTTGGAATTCCACTTCTCGAAGGTATGAGCTGTGGTGTTCCAGTAATCACTTCAAATACAAGTTCAATGCCTGAGATAGCGCAAGAAGCAGCGATACTTGTCGATCCCAATAACAAGAATGAAATCGCAAACGCTCTAGAACAAGTTTGGAATAATAAGTCATTGGTAGAAACTCTGATTAGCAAAGGAAAACAAAGAGGAGCTTCTTTCTCTTGGAGCAAAATGGCTAAACAATACGCAACACTTTATACTCAATTAACATGAAATCAAGATTTGAATTACCAAAAGAGGTAGAAGTATTATTAGAAGACAGAGGTAAAAACTTCTTTCAAATAGATGATATCGAGTTTGAGAAAGCTCAGAATGATCTGATGAATATAAGAGGAGATCAATCATTACCTCCAGAAATTACAGTTTGCATTGTGGCCTTCAATGAGGAGAATAACCTCTATGCCACAGTAAAATCTATAGTTAAACAAGAAATAAACGCTAGAGTAGAAGTCATCTTAGTCGATAATAATTCTACTGACAATACTGCGCTAATTGCAAAGTCGTGCGGAATCAAAGTGTTATCTGAAAGAAACCCTGGAGTAGCCTATGCAAGGCAAAAAGGGTTAGAAAGTGCGAAAGGTAAACTTTATGTGAGTGTTGATGCAGACACGTTATATCCTTCTACTTGGCTTCAGGAATTGGTGTCGCCAATATTGTTAGATGTGAATGTGAGCGTAACCTATTCTTTACACAGTTTAATAGATGAAAATCAAAACTATTCTAAACTACTGCATGTCTATCAATATGCTAAACTCCTTTTGGTGTATTTACGCAGTTTTAAAAGAGGGCAGCTTAATTGTGGAGGAGCAAGTATGGCTTTTAGAACACAGGATGCTCTAATCCTTGGTGGGTATAAAACATCGCTGAAAAGAGGCTCTGATGGATACATTGCTTTAAGGCTATCCCCATTAGGAAGTGTCTGTATGGTACAAACAAAGTCTGCTTTTGTTTATACAAGTAACAGAAGAATGCTTCAAGATGGTTCGGTATTAAATGCCTTTCTAATTCGCTTGAAATATAGCTTGAAACACATGTTATCTTTTCTATCCTATCAAAAAGTTCCAACATCATGATCACAGTTTTATTTTGGATTTCAATTGCCATCTTGTTTCATACATACATTGGTTACGGATTAATTATCTCACTCATAGCGCGTGTTAAGAAAATGAGAAGTCCAGTTCAGGTATTCAAAAGGAATCTAAGTACCGTTACTTTAGTGATTCCCGCCTACAATGAAGAAGAATTCATTGAAACTAAGGTTGAGAACTGTTTACAGTTGGAATACCCAAAGAATAAGTTTCGAATTGTATTTATAACCGATGGTTCTACCGATAAAACAGTAGATATCTTAAGGAAATATGATGAGGTTGAGGTACTTCACTCCGATCAGCGTCAAGGAAAATCTGCCGCTATTAATAGGGCAATGAAATACATTGATAGTGAAATTGTAGTATTTAATGATGCGAACACCTTATTGGATAAAAGTGCAATAAAAATGATTGCTCAATCATTTAATTCTCCGAGGGTTGGTGCGGTTTCAGGTGAAAAAACTATTATCGTGAATAAGGCTGATGGAACTTCTGCAAGAGGAGAAGGTATGTATTGGAAGTATGAATCATATCTGAAACGAAAAGATGCGGAAGTATTATCTGTTATGGGTGCTGCTGGAGAACTCATTGCTTTTAGAAAAAAATTAGTAGAACAGCTAGATTCGGATGTTATTCTAGACGATTTTATGATGACTTTTTCTGTTATAAAGCAGGGGTATAAAGTTTCATATTTACCTGAAGTAAAAGCAATTGAAACAGCATCGGTGAATGTTGAAGAAGAACTAAAAAGAAAGACCCGGATTGCAGCTGGTGGTTGGCAAGCTATGTCTAGACTTCTATGGTTGTTCAAGTTTTGGGAGACTCCTTTGTTGTCTTTTATGTTTATTTCTCATCGTGCACTAAGATGGTCGCTAAGTGCATTTTTATTGCCAGTAGTATTGATTCTGAATAGTGGCCTTTTTCAAAATGGTCTGTTCTATCAACTCATTTTCTTAGCACAGTTGGTATTTTACCTGTTCGCTTTATTTGGGTATTTCTATCGAAATTCTAGTAATCCTCCAAAGCTGGGATATGTGCCTTTTTATTTTGTAATGATGAATTATGCCGTGTTTGTTGGGTTTTGGAGATTTGTAAAGGGAAATCAATCTTCTGTGTGGGAGAGAGCATTAAGAGCTGCTTAATTCCTTAAGTCTCTTCAACTCACTTTCTATAGCAGGAATAAATTCGTCAAGCAGGACTTGTGCATTTTTCCATTCCGTTTCAACTCCAAGTTGATCTTTAAATCGCAGTTTGTCTTCAAGGATTTGAAAGGCATTTTGAATGGAAGGCGCACCTACCATAGAAAATGTGGGTTTCATTTTGTGAACAATTTTCTGAGCTTCTTCAAAATTGTTTTCATTTAGAAATGCTTTCAAAGATTGTATTTGATCTGGATAGTTCTCAGAGAAAAGACTAAACATCTCCAGCGCATATTCATTATCCCCCTCATAAAACATGTTCAACGTACTTTGATCCAGTAACTGTTCATTGGCATATATGTCATGGTGAGTTTCAACTACTTTTTGACTGGTTAGATATTTTCCGAGAATGGCTTGAAGCTCACTTGGTGTAAAAGGTTTGGTCATATAGTCATTCATGCCAAGCTCAAATGCCTTATCTTTTTTATTCAGCATGGCTGAGGCGGTAAGTGCAATAATCGGAGTGTCCTGATTTGGCCCCGCATAATTCCTGATGGCAATGGTCGCTTCATACCCATCCATTTCAGGCATGGAGATATCCATGAAGATCAAACCATACTCTTTTGATTTGGCCATTTCAAAACCTTCTTTCCCATTGGAAGCAATATCGAATTCTATGTTCTCTTTTTGAAGAATACGTTTGATATAGTTCTGATTGACCACATTGTCTTCTAGAACCAGAACGGATGACTTAGAAGCTAAACTAGTTGACGAAACTTCATTTTGAGCATATATGTTTCTCTTTGATTTTACAATTGGTATTTGAACAAAGAAAGTGGTTCCAATTCCTTTTTCGCTTTCAACTTCAATCGTTCCTCCTAAAGTGGTTAAAATCTTTTTTGTAATCGAAAGACCCAGGCCTGTTCCGCCAAATTTTATACTTGTTTCTCTAGACTCCTGTTTAAATTCTTCAAAAATATCTGACAGCTTCTCTTTGTCTATACCAATGCCCGTATCTTTAACTTGAAATGATAAAATGGAATTTTCTTCGTTCAGGTCTTTTATTCCTGAAGTGAGACTTATTTCCCCTTGAGAGGTGAACTTTTCAGCATTGCCTAAGAGGTTATACAATACCTGGTTGATCAGGGTTTCGTCACCATTCACAAAATAATCGATGTTGGGAATGTTGAAATTGACTTTTACCGGCTTACTAGAAAGTTTGAGCTCATATGTTTTCTGGAGGGTTTTAAGCAAACCCACCAAGTCAAAAGGCTTATTCTGTACTTCTAATTCACCTGATTCGATTTTAGCGAAATCCAAAACATCCGTTACTAAATTTCGCAATAGGTTAGCCGAGTATTGCATCATTGTCACATATTCCTTTTGCTCATCAGTTAATAGCGTATCATTAAGCAAGTGCGACATTCCAATAACCGCATTTAAAGGAGTGCGAATTTCATGCGACATACTCGCTAAGAATTTTTGCTCAGCAATTTGTGCCTTTTCTGCAATCTCTTTGGCAGCAATCAATTCATTCTGAAGTCTTTTTTGTTTTGTTATATCAAAATGAATCCCAATAGATCCTACAACATTTCCATCAAGGTCAAAAAAGGGCGCGCCTGAGATGATTACCCAAATGCGCTCTTTGTTCTTTTTGTAAATCTCTATTTCATAAACACTTTGTTCTCCTTTTCTTCGTATCTGATGGTTTTCATCTACTACGGATTTGTAT
>JAOARK010000522.1 GCA_025210575.1 Schleiferiaceae bacterium | reverse complement strand
GATCAACTCATCTTCATGGAAATACAAAATCGCTGGAGAAAATCGCGAAAGGGAATTTGCAATGAATGAGATCTGGTACTTGTACATGACAATCCGGCCTCCCTTGTTCAAAGCTTCTTCAATCTGAGTTGCATCTAAATCCTTGGTATTTAATAATGGCTGATGTCTTGTTTTCATTTTTCTAATTCTATCTTAACCATTCTGTTGTTCTCTTTTATGAACAGTATTCTGGTATACATTCCATTGGTTAGGATTCCACCATTTTGATGAGTTCTATCAAAACCATATACCCCAACAATGGGGTAATCGCTATAGTAAAAATGCGTGTCTCCAACATCAAAGCTTTCTGTACACCTCTTTCCCCCTCGTGTTTCTCTACACTTTATTTTAAAATTGGTAATAACACCTTCAACGGAATCGAGCAAATCATGCTCCTTCATGAACGCATACCGATCTTTTTCTTCCGTGACATCACCCAACGAGAATCCAAAAAGAAGTCCTGACACTAATGCTCCTCCCAATGTTAAAACCATCAATTCTTTTTTCCGATCGTAAGTAATCTTATTTCTCTTTATATAAAGAAACAGGAAAAGTGAAGCTAAAAACAGCGTGAGAAATCCAGTCACCTCTGTTAAACTAAATGTGTTTCCAGCAGCATCGTCTAACGACCAATAAACATAATACGCTCTTTCCATACTAATTTGCATATAAAGCCATTATAGCGAAACTGGCTAACCAATGGCCGCCTTCGTAATCATCGCCTACCAAATTGGGGTAAGAATAGTTAAAATGAGTATTGGCCAGCCCAATTAAATTATGGTATTCAGGATATTGATCTGCCAGTCCATATAGGCACCAAGCCCGGCTAAAATTCACTCCATCTAAATGCACTAAATGTCCATCACTTCTATCGCTTACTACACCTGGCTCCATGGTAAACTCTTCCAAGTTTGGAATGAATTTATCTACCCAAGGATTAAATTCTTCTGGAGTTAAAACCTTTCTCATGATATCTATTTCTTCAAGACAAGGAGACAAAAAATCGTAACCGCTCGGCTCCCACGTCAGTGGACAGCCCATATCTTCCATATAGAAATCCATCGCCCTTGAGCGAATAAGGTTTCTTAAGGAATCATTACCCAAAGCAATCGCATAGTCGTACGCAAAAGACAATCCAAAGGCGGTGTTGCTGTGGGTTCCCACTCTTATGGGGTAATGCAATTTGGGCAGGTATTCTAAATACTTCTGAACTATGAGATCGCTTAAGGGCTGCAAATTTGCTTCCAGCTGCTTTGCAGAAGGATCATCCCATGTATGCAATTCCTCTGCCAGCTTAAGCAACCACGCCCAACCGTAAGTGCGCTCAAATGTTTTTTCGGTTATCCGGTTAAAGTAAGCTACTTCTTGGGCTATTTTTTCAGCAGTAATGCTGTGGTTTAAGCTTCTTCTGGCTTCTTCGCTACGGTCTAACTCAGGAAATTCTTTTAACAATTTCACCAACGACCAATGTCCATGAACAGCAGAATGCCAGTCGAAACAGCCATAGAAAGTTGGATGTAATTCTTTAGGGGATAACAAATCTTCATCGCCCGAAAGGGTTTGAGAAAGTTTATTGGGATACTCTGTAAAAACACAATGCAAGGGTAAGTCTACCAACAAATTAGCCGACTCCAAACTCAATATAGGTCGCTCAACTTTTGGAGGATGATCATGAGCTGGAATCAACTCCCTATTAGAGGCCTCTTCTTTGTGGGTACACGAAACTCCCATGAAAATAGCAGCTAGAAAACCAATACTCTTTTTCAAAATCACATTCATGCTTGCCAAAATAGCAAGCCTTATTTAACTGCCAAAGGGGTGGCTTGTAAATTCTGGACTACACGAATCACCCCTCTATTTTGCGCACAAAATCAAATAAAAGTGAAAACAATAGTGTTTAACAAAACCTTTTAAGAATGAAAAGAACTACTTCTTTTTACGGTTGGATTGTACTGTTTTTCGTTTCGCTCATAACCTTTAATGGTAGGGCGCAAATGTCGGGTACATATACGATAAACTCGGCCAACCCCACAGCAGGCACGAACTTTCAAACCTTTGCGGATGCCAAGATTGGCTTGGCGGCAGGGGTAAATGGTGCAGTTATTATTAACGTTGCAGAAGGAACCTACAACGAGCAAGTTGAATTCAACGCTATAACAGGTGCCTCAGCAACAAATACCATCACCATTCAAGCTGACCCATCGAACACCAACGATGCACTCTTGAGATTTTCTCCTATTTCTTCTCTCTCGAGTTGGGTAATGGGTTTTGATGGAGCATCATATATGATCATCAAAGGTCTGGTAATTCAAAATAACACTACGGGTAGCAATGCGCGGGTGATAGATTTTGATAATTCTAATCACCACATTTCACTTTTAAACAATGAAATCATTGGTGTTTCTTATACAGGTAATGCCACTACAAGATCCGTTATTTACAATTACAGCAGCACTGTAGATCAAACAGATCATGTGACCATACGAGGGAACACCATTAAGTATGGTTCTAATGGTGTATGGTGGTCTGGATCTACTACTTCTAAAGAAAGTGGAACCATTATAGTTGACAATGTTTTTGAAGAGTTTTCTCAAAGAGGCGTTTGGATAGACAATCAAAACAATATTCGCATTGATTCGAATAGAGTTACGCAAACCTCAAATCGCCATCCATCACCGCAAGGCATATTTTTAAAAAGAGCGGATACTCTGCAAATTTCGTATAACAACATCGTTGTAAAAGGAACTGCCAATGCGCAGGGTATGCTCGTTAGAGAATGTTATGCCTCTCCAAGTGCTCCAGGGATGATTTTCAATAACATGGTTGTTTCTTCTGATGTGAGTACAGGGAACTGTTTTGGAATGAACATTCAGCAAAATGCGAACTTAAACATCTATCATAACTCCGTTTACGTAAGAAGTGGAAATGGCACCAAGGCTGCCCTATTTATGAACTACAACAGCGGGCAGGTAATGACCAATATTACTGTGAAGAATAACATCTTTGCAGCCACTGCGGGCTACGCGTTATCCTTAGATCCAAAATTCAACGCGACCAACGTGGTTACTTTCGACCACAACGTGTACTACTCACCCATCGCTACACCCATTAGGTATATAGATTCTTTGTACTCTTCTTTTGCAGATTACCAAGCAAACACTGGTAATGATGCAAACGGTGCTTTTGGAGACCCTATTTATGTGAGCTCAACAAATCTACATGTATTGGGAACAGTTGCCAACGATATGGGTGATAACACTTTAGGTATTACACAAGACATTGATGGAGATGCAAGACCTATGGCCCCTTCTACTACAGTGGATGCTGGAGCAGACGAATTTGCCCCTGCTACTTGTTTACCTTCTACCATGTTTGCCTACAGCAATGTTACTTCTACAAGTGCAACTTTAAGTTGGACTGCTGATGCCAGTAACACTTCGCATAAAATTCAATACGGAGTATCAGGGTTTAGTTTAGGAAGTGGCACTGTTGTTTCAACCACTTTAAGCTCAGAAAACCTCAACAATTTAACAGCAAATACAACCTACGATGCTTACTTAATTAGCTATTGTAGCGCAACAGATTCTACTTCTTGGGCTGGACCGATCACTTTCAAAACACCTTGTAGTGTGGTGAGCTCTTATCCTTATACAGAAAACTTTGACGGAAACAGTTGGGTGCCTTATACAAGTACGTCCAATTATCAAAGTACAATAGATCCATGCTGGAGTGCCACTCCAAATCCCGCTACATCAGGAAGCGTTGTAAAATGGGTAGTGAACTCTGGTTCTACCGTTTCTAGCAATACCGGTCCTGGAGCTGCTTATGGAGGAAGTGGAAAATACCTATACATAGAAACATCCATTGGAGCTTCATGGCAATCGGCAAGTTTATTTTCTAAAAACTTCGACTTGACGAGCATGACCAATCCACAAATGGTTTTTCAAGTTCACAGATATGGTGCAACAGTTGGTCGCTTTATGATTTTTGCGCACCACAATGGACAAAGAGATACTTTAGTGGATTATTGGGGTCCAGATGGAGCTTCGTGGAAGGAGCACACGGTTAACTTGTCTGCTTATGTTAACGATACTATTCAATTAGAAATTGAAGCAGAGAAAACAACGAGCTATACTGGAGATATTGCATTTGATAATTTGGTAATTGAAGAAGTACCTGCCTGCCCTAAAGCTACTGCTGTAGGTTTCGGCTCTAAAACCTCATCAAGCGTTAAGCTAAATATTACAGGTGCTGGTCATAAATACAACGTAGAATATGGCCCTACAGGGTTTGCTCAAGGAACAGGGTTTACTGCAACAGTTCCTGATACCAATGCTGTAATTACTGGCCTCATGTCTCAAACACAATACGACTTTTACATCCAAAATAACTGCGTAGATTCTGGTGATGGTTTTTCTACCTGGGTTGGTCCTTATACTACAAGAACATTATGTGGTGCTTTTGTAGCTCCTTATTCAAATGATTGGGATCATTTGACCGGTCAAGCGCAAGATCTTTGTTGGAAATCTCATAGAAATGGTGGAACAACGGGTGTAGCAAAGTCTAATCAGCCTGGAGCTGCATATGCTATACAACCTATTTC
>JAOARK010000521.1 GCA_025210575.1 Schleiferiaceae bacterium | reverse complement strand
CTTCCAATCGAGCTGCGAAACCATTGTATGCCTCGCGTGGAAGCGAGGCGATTTCACCTTTTTCTTGAGCCACCAATTCATTTATCGCATTTTGATGAAATGCTATTTGTGCATCGCGGTCTCCTTTTAAAGCTTGAAGCTCTTCTTGTGCTTTGTCAGCTTCGGCTTTTTTAGCTTTATAGATAGGGCCAATGTTTTTAACGCCCGAGCCGCCCGTGCCATCCGCTTCTTTAATAGCCTCTAGAGCTAATGCATCGCGTTGTGCGGTTTTTTCATCTACTTCCGCTTTAAGCTGATTAATAGCATTTTGATGAAAATTGATTTGTGGTGTAAACCGGTTCTTTAATCGTACTTCTTGTTCTCCTTTTATTTCTTGCTCCATGCTAATGAGCTCGGCATTGATCTCTTTTTCAAAGATTTTGAGCTCAAGCGGTTTTGATATTACAATAGCAAGAAAAACGGCAATCACCACCCGAGGAGCTGCAACGAAGAAATCGTGCCAAAACTCTCCTTTGTTTTTAATACTTGAAACAATGTAGCGATCCGGGTTAAAAATCATTAATCCCCAAATAGCACCAAAGAATATGGCGGCTAGATAGCTGTCGAAAATGGTATAAATGGCATAGCCTGAAGCTAAGAAGGCGAGTACAGCTGTAAAGAATATTGTTCCGCCAATGCCAACAAATTTGTTTGTTTCTGTGGGTGTGCGTTTTAACGTGGTCAGGTCAGCACCTGAACACATCCAAAAGAAGTTTTTAATGCGCTCCATACTTGTGTTTAGTTTTTCCGCTTTAAGCGAAGGTTGATAATTACTGAACTAAGCGTACAAGTGAGCCATACAAAAAGGGTGTTGTGAAAGTAAACGAAAAAGTAAGACTAGGTATTGTTTATGCAAAATTGAAAGATATATTTGAGTTCAATGAAAACCGATCTCTCAAAACCCATTTGTATTGTAGGTACTGGCGGCTTTGCACGCGAAGTGCTGTGCTGTGTTTTAGATGTTTTTGATGCGCAAGGAAAAGATCCAGTTAAGAATATTTCTTTTTTAGATCATGATGGAAAGGGTGTGAAGGGAGAGTTGTTGGGTTTTCCTGTTATACAAGCTCAAGATTTTAACCCAGTTAATTGGCAATGCGTTGTGGCTATTGGTAATCCAAAAGTTAGAGAATTTGTGGTGAGGGATCTACCTGAGCATACGGTTTATGCAACATTAATTCATCCTTCTGCTATTATTTCTAAATGGGTAGAAATGGGAACGGGTTCCATTGTTACAGCTGGTTGTGTAATCACCACTCAGATTAAAATAGGGGAACATGCCCAGTTGAATTTAAATACTACAGTAGGTCATGATACCACTATAGGTGACTTCTTTACAACTGCAACTAATGTGAGTGTCAGTGGTATTTGTGAAATCGGAAACCGGGTCTATATGGGGTCTAATTCTGCGGTTAAGCAAGGTTTACAGGTTTGCAGCGATGTAACTATTGGTATGGGAGCTATGCTCGTTAAATCTGCCGACACTCCCGGTGTTTATGTTGGAACCCCAGCAAAACTGCACGAAGCGTAAAATTCTAAAATTTCCAAGCTTTAAATTCTAATATTATTAGAATTCTGTTTAAATTAGCAAAGTGAAATTGAGATGCTGAAAACACTGTTTAAAGCGATCTCATGTTCTATGTCTCACTTCTAATATTCTGATGTATGAATTATTTGGCGCAAAACATAAAATACTTACGTAAGGAGAAAAGCTTAACACAAGAGCAGCTAGCGAATAAAATAGGTGTAAAGCGAGCAATGGTGGGAGCTTATGAAGAGGGTAGAGCTGAGCCTCGCTTACAAACTATGCAGAATATTTGCTACTACTTTAAAATTGGTTTAGACGATTTGGTAGGGAAAGATATAGCTGTAGATGGCCATGCGGAAGAGGTAGATGCTAAAGGAGAAACGTTGCGTATTCTGCCGATTGTAGTGGATAAAAATGAAGATAAAGAGCTAGGAACACTTGTACCTGTAAAAGCAGCAGCGGGCTACTTAAATGGTTTTGGAGATGTGGATTACATTGAAAGCCTTCCGCGCTTCAGTATGCCTTTCCCTGAAATGCCGCAAGACCGTACGTATCGTATGTTCCAGATAAAAGGAGATAGTATGTTACCGGTACTTCCTGGAGCGTACATCATTTGTGAATACGTAGCCGATTGGAATGATATTAGAAATGAAGAGTGTTATGTTTTAGTGACCATAGAAGAAGGCGTGGTCTATAAGCGTGTGGTTAATAATCTGGATGAAGGGCACTTGCTTTTGAAATCGGACAATACAGCGTATGACCCTTATACTGTAGAAGCGAAGAGTGTTATTGAAGTATGGAAAGCTATAGGGTATACTTCCTTTGAGTTGCCAGGTCAAGATGCTTCGTCTGATGTGGATATGAATAAGTTACTCATGATGATGAGCGAGATGAAAAAGGACTTGAATAAACTGAAGAATTAGAAATTCTAGTAGTGAGTATTGAGATGTTAGACTTAAGACCTAGAACTTAACACTCAGGACTATCGTAGCTCATGTGTGGTAGATATACAGCAATAACAAAAGTTAAAGCCATAGAGAAGCGCTTTAATGTTACGGCAACTCAACCAGAGATGTTTGTGCCCAACACAAATGTTTCTCATGGAGAGCTGGCGCCTGTTATTACCAATGATAAACCCAACGAACTGCAATTCTTTCAATTTGGTTTTACGCCATTTTGGGCACAAAAGCAGTTCTATACTATCAACGCTAGGGCGGAAGGAGACTTCAATAAGAGTGATAGCGTAGATTACACTGGCGCAATGGGCATCATCAATAAACCTATGTTCAGAAAGGCAATACGTTCACAGCGTTGTTTAGTGGTGGCAGATTGCTTTATAGAAGGCCCTAAAACTGAAAAGTTGAATAAACCTTATGTGGTTTACTTGCAGAATAATGAACGCCCCTTTGCGATGGCTGGTATTTGGGACGAGTGGGTAAACACGAAGACTGGAGAGATCGTCAATAGTTTTGCGGTGATCACTACAGTAGCCAACGACTTAATGAAAAACATACAGCATCACCGTTCCCCCGTGATCCTGTCTAAAAATGATGAGCAAGCCTGGCTCGATTCCTCACTCGATCTGGGCGAAGTGACAACTATGCTCAAGCCTTACCCGGCACACTTGATGAATGCTTACCCCATAGCAACAACCATCAAGAACCCAAGGGCCAATGGCATAGAACTCCTGCAACCGGTAGGAGAGCGTATTTATAAAGAGTATGATTTTGAGATTTACGAAGAATTTAAACTACAAGGAATGGGACATACAGCAGCCCGTGTGAGGAAAAACCAAGAAGAAGACCCGCCTAATCAAGTGGGAGGACAGCAAAGTCTGTTCTAAAACTTAATTCACTGAAAATAAAAGCATTAGAAACTGAGTGAGAGCCCGGGGTGGATAGCTATGCCTCGATAGTTCAACAGTTACAAGGTTTGAAGGTTTGCTAGTGTTAACAGTTAACGGTGGCCTGTCAACATCCTAACTAATACCTACTTGCTTTAGCGAAGCAAAGTTGTCTAATCACTGGTCACTAACAACTAATTACTGGTTACTAAAAATTGTACATAAACAACCATACATATTACAGTTTACGCTACGGCACTATAGAGCCGAAAACCTTGCTGGCAATGGCTCAGCAGAACGATTTAAAGAAGATGGTGTTAACAGACATCAACAATACTTCGGCTTGCCTGGACTTTGTGCGCTTGGCGCCTAAGTACGGTATATCTCCCGTGTTGGGGATTGATTTTAGGAATGGTGCACAGCAGCAATTTATTGGCATTGCTAAGAACAACAGTGGTTTTCAGCAATTGAACAAGTACCTCTCTTATTTTTTACATGAAGAACAAGAAGTGCCAGAAAGGGCTTTGAGCTTACCAGACACTTTCATCGTCTATCCTTTTCAGAACTTTAGGGAAAATCCACTCACCCTGGCTGAGAATGAGTTTATCGGTGTTACTCCTAAGGAGGCTGCGCAATTGCGCTTTCAAAAGACTTGGCATAAACACCTTTCTAAAATGGTGGTCTTGCAAACCGTAAGTTTTAAGAATAAGCAAGACTTTAATGCGCACCGCCTATTAAGAGCTATAGATAAGAATACTTTATTGAGTAAACTCAATGTGTCTGAAGAAGGAAAGCTTGAGCATAAAATGGTGCCGATTGAGGATCTACTGGTTAAGTATGCTGACTTCCCTGAGATCTTGGAGAATACAGAAAAGCTTTTAGAGCAATGCAGTATTTACTTTGAGTTGGGGCAAGATGTAGAACCTAAAAACCAACGATGCTACACGGGGAATGAAGAGTTAGATTTCCGTTTGATGCGCAAGCTGGCTTACGCAGGCATGAAATACCGTTATAGAAGGCCTGGTAAGCGGATTTTCAATCGACTGGAAAAGGAATTAGAGATCATTAGAGATAAAGGTTTTGTCTCTTATTTCTTGATCAATTG
>JAOARK010000520.1 GCA_025210575.1 Schleiferiaceae bacterium | reverse complement strand
TATTTTGGTGCCCAAAATGAAGGAACGCTTACCATGCAAGCTAAGGGTGAAAGGTAAAAACGGTCACGTCTGCATGCAAGCCAAGTGGCCCATCAGGCCAGCGCTTATCTCCAGTTTCTGTAGCATGAAGTGGCTAGGAGTATTTCTACCCCCTGGATGGGATGCTAGTCCATCGCAGGGTTACCCCCCAGCATTAAATTCGCCGATACCCATTTATAAAAAAAACGTACCTTTCCAGCAAGATAAACAATTCTTGTGTCATGATCATAGTAAGGAAGCAGAATGCCAGACGAAGAATCAATAGCATCCATTTTAATAGCTTTTTTCAAGTTTCTGTGACGAAAAGAAAACTAAAATTCAAACAAACATTTTCACAAAAGTAAGTGTTATCAGAATTAACCTATAAGTGGTTGAGACAGGTAATTGTCCTTGATACACTGTCTTGTAAACAACCTTCCAAATATTCAATTTGTTATTAAGTACCCATGTTTAGAAAATCTAGAGGAGAAATATCGAATCAAACTGCCTGCACTCATTGGGTTTCTCACATAAGCAAAATTTAAAAAAATGTCCGTGAAAAAGCAACAGTAACCTTTGAAGTACGTTTGCAGAATTCCAACAACTTTTACTTGAATCATCTCTACGAACTATTCAATGCGATATAAGGCTGGTAATTGTTTTGAATTACTTGAAAGTAGTCAGTCTGTAATAATTGCTAGCTCACACTTAGTGTCTGACACTCCAACAACAAGTTTAGTTACAGGTTGAACAAAGTTAAAGTTGGTCGAATTATTTTGTTTCTTCATCACTCAACAAGTTGGAGACTCATGAATTTTGTTAGTTTCTGCTGTAATTTTCAGCACAAAGGTCGGGATTCAACAAGTAATCTGTCAAGGTCGCAAAACCACAATTATTGGGTGTACTTGTGCTTGTCAACCCCTTTAAGTTCCCAAATATGGTACTTTCTAATGGTTTTAGGTTAATTTGTTTCTAACCTAGGTTAATCTTTTTCAACCTGAAGATAACACTCTTATAATCACAGAAAAGAATTTGATTCCATTCATTAGAAATCATTATGAATTAATGCAAATTGTTTTCACAAAGGCTGAATAATTATTAAGACTAAGTATTATTAATAAAGTAGGATTCTTACCACATCCCAGATAGCTATTTGTCGCTCATTCATTCTTGAGAATCCTGTTGAAAAAAGCATGTTCATGTCGCCGAGAAATACAACATGGGAGCTTTTGCTTCCTTGATGTCCCACTCCATGCTAAAAAAAATCGTACACAACCTTTCATTAGCCTGTAAAAAATACAGTCACACCTTAAATACTCAAATCCTGATTTTCCAGCCATTTTGATTGCCTGTACTTTTCTAGTTGTTGCCTGTACTTTTTCCCTGTGGTCCTCAGTTGTAATTATATTAATTACTATTAATAATTATATACTTTTGAAATTGTATTTTTGATCGTCAGAACTCTTGATTATCCAGTGTATTTTCTTGACTCACACCAAGTCCAGTAACAAAGGATTCACCACGGAAATATTGACCCCCCCCCTCCCAGGAAAAAAAGGGTCTCGTATATATAATGCTAATGAATGTACAGGGTGTATAAGCAGCAACTCTAGTTTGGGGAAAAAAGATAACACAACATAGTATGAAGTTTCACTAATAAATTAACCATGGTTATAAACTTTCCGATTCATTTACCTGCTACATCTGGTCACAAACTTATTAGTCAGGGCAGTACCACTCAGAAGTAAGCTAACATGGAAATGTTCACAAATGGGTACAAAACAGATACAGAACAGTAAGGGAACATGATCAGAACAGGTGTAGAACAGATACAGAACTTATACACTTAAGAACCCCTACTAAAAATAGTACTGTAACTGAAATGTATGATGTACAT
Source organism: Schleiferiaceae bacterium (assembly GCA_025210575.1). Lineage (GTDB taxonomy): Bacteria > Bacteroidota > Bacteroidia > Flavobacteriales > Schleiferiaceae > JAOARK01. The sequence goes on along the minus strand of JAOARK010000520.1, from coordinate 813 downwards.
CCCTAATTTTGAACCCAAAATTTTGAGTAGAATGTTGCTGAGGGCACTGTTACACCTGGTAACGATTCATGCAACTTGTCAATGCACGTTTGTTCCAGCATTGCTACGAGTTGTGCGAATGTTTGCAACTTCTGCAAAATTGTGAGACAAAATGCATAAAAATTACCTAGTGTGACAGCACCTTTATAAGTAAGTATTCACAGTAATGAAATTGTACTATGAAATGGAGAAGCTAGTAATCAGAGACACTTACTACCCAGACTAGCTTACATGTAGTTACACCATCAGATAGCTACACAATCAATGCGCAGTTGTTTAGCTTGAACATCACATGACTCCCACAGGAATACATTACATTCTCATTTTTCAGGGTAATGTCACAAAGTTTTGAAGAAGGTGGCTTTATTGTTGGAGTAAGCAGCTGCTTTGCCATCTTTTTCAAAAGAATCAGACAAATAGCTCAGCAGAGTAACCCACCGAGATCATGAAGTAGATGGAATTGCTTTCCACTGGCAGCCAGCCAGCCGGAATATGGCAAAACGCAGACACATTTTTTTAGCGCTTTGGGTCCGGAAAGTGAGGAACAAATTAAATCAAAAAACAAAATTCGCTTTGACTTCTGTCTTTCCAAAGGTGATTCGGATGCTCTCATTTAGAGGCCATGAAAATTCACCAATTCATTTTATTTCAAAATTCTTTGTATAGTTTGATAGCCAGCTCTATAAGCAACTTGATAAAGGGGTTTAGGTATCTACAGTTTAAACCGGACGTGCTACATCCCTTGGACACGAGACACCTCTAAAGGTATACAGT
>JAOARK010000519.1 GCA_025210575.1 Schleiferiaceae bacterium | reverse complement strand
TTCCGTTGGGCTACTCATCCGTAAATAAGGGTGAGATAAAACTGGAACTTTTAGATCAACCCGAAAACATGATTGTTATCTTGGAAGACACGGAGTTGGAAATCTTCCACAACCTAAGAATGCCTTACACATTTAGCACAAACCATATAGAAGAAGCAGATCGCTTCAAGTTACATATGGGCTCAACAAACTCAAACATTTATAGTTATGTGGGTGGAAACCAATTAGTGTTTACACAGGATGGTAACTTGGTTTTTTATGACAGTAAAAGTTTAGCAGGAGGCAAATTCTCTTTGCTCAATATTGCAGGTCAGGAACTACAAAAGGGCAAAATAGAAGAGGGCCTTGAATTGGATGTTTCTAATTACCCAACTGGAGTTTACTTATTGAAGGCAAACTTAAGAGGGGAAGTGAAAACGCAAAAGTTGATCATTAAGTAAGAAAACACAATACAGTAAAAAGCCCTAGATAGAATCTGGGGCTTTTTTATTGAAAATTAACCACTACATGAAATTCGTATAATCTATTGATATGCCCTTAAGGTGATGGAATTATCCGATCGATTCTTGGTTTGGCATTGATGGTAAATCTAGTACCCTCTGTAAAAAAGAAAATCCCTCTATAGAGGGATTTTTAATCTAATTCAAACGCGCTGCCATTTGCCTAAAACAATCGAGCTGGTTTGCCCGCTGTTGGTCTGTTATACTTGTTCTCAAGCTAAGGCGTGTAAAAACATGAATGTCAGAATCCAAAAGTTGAATATCCACATTTGAGCCATCGGCATGTTTCAGGCCTTTATAAACCAATTGAGCACTTGTTACACTGGCCACAGGGTCATTCTTAGAATGAAACATTTTGATGTACGTGCCGTTTGGAGCGGTAATGCCACGCTCTAATTCTTTACGCGCTACTTTCATGAGTTTGTTCAATTCCTGAATGGTTTCTTGTGGTCTGAAGCGGTACCAAAAAGTATCTTCTCTAGCGGATTGATCTACTTCTATATAGGCAATCATAGGACCAACAATATTGGCAATGGATTGTGTTTTAATGGAAGGTACTACGATACCATCTACAAAGAATATGTTTTTAGGTTGAACCCCTAGTCGATTGAAAAAGCCATCTTCTAAAAGATGAAGTAATACTGTGGTTCCGGTACTTGCACCCACCAAACTGATCTTTGTGTAACCCAGATTCACCAAATCTTGATATTCTTTTTTTACGGATTCTACCCAGGTTTCCCAACTAGCATTTCTAAACTCACCATAAGTCAGTCCGTGAGCACCCATTAAAACTTGAGAGACGCGGTAGGTGCTGTCGTTGCCATAATTAGCTTGTGTCCAATCAGCAAATTCTTGCCACTCAAAGGTAGTTGCTGTATATCCATGAATAGCGATGATAATGTGTTTTGCTCGGTCCTCTGCGGAAGGGCTAGGATACTTCGCAGATATGAGATACTTCTCAGGGTTGTTTAATGATGGATCGAAAATGGTCTCTCCATCCAACATGGCATTTGTAATGGTCGGTTCCTTTTCGCATGACAAGGCGAGGAGCGAACAAACAATTATTAGAAGTTGAATAGGCTTTTTCATTCTTTGGAAAAGTTAATGGTGTAATAAATATCTAAATGATAATAAAGTGGCATGAATGTTCCTGGGGTTTGTCCATCTTCACCGGTAAACAAATAATAGCCTGCACCCAGATTTAAGTTCAAGGGGATCTTTTCAAACCGATATCCCAATCCAAATTCTGGAGAGAATAAAAATGCAGATCTTGGAATGTCTGCAAAAATGTCGGCAACTTTTTCTACGGTTAAGTACCCAAGATTAAGACGACCATAGAATTTAAATGGCTTTACTTTTTTACCAAAAAGCCAGGTTGCATTGGCTATATAACTGTCCTGATTTAGGGCGTTGCTTCCCATAGCTGTGCCGAAACGAGAAGAGATGTAACTAAAACCAACTAAGAAGTTATTGGGCTTGAATTCTTTGAATTGGTATTGCGCTGTAATTCCGTTTTCCCAATACATGCCATGGGTTTTTTGAATCCGAATACCTACATCGAGTTTTTGTGCAAACATGCCAAAAGACAGAATGCACAACAAGAGGCTAAGGGTTTTGTTCATTGCATTTGATTTAAGGTTTCAAATATAGGTTTATGGCTCAGCAGAAAAAGGAAAGTTAATTTCTAAACGAAATAGTGGGTTTTCCTATTTTCACGGCATGCCATTTTTAAAAGGAATAACACTACGCACTCGGATTTTCTTGTCCATGTTGGTCTTGCTGCTTCTTTCGCTGATCATTACTGGTGCTTTTTCGGTATATCACTTTTATGAAGAAAACGAAGAGTACCATAATGAGAGGTTAGAGCGTAAAGCTTCTCATCTCTTATCGGCCATAGACTATCATCTAAAGTCTGTAGACTTTGTAGATGCAACAAACCTTGATTCGGTAGTTGCCCCTAAGCTTGAGGAATGGTCTGATATTCATGGTCTGGATGTACTTTTTTACAATATGGATGGAGAGCTCATTTGTACTTCGAATGAGTATGTCTTGAGATACCAGTCAGTAAAAGAAAAGTTGAATCCTGCTTTTGTTTTTAAAGTAATTAATCAAGAAAGCCTAATCACAAAACATTGGGAGGATTCTACCAGTGTACTTATCGCTTTTCAATTTATTCGAGACAGCTTTAATAACCCTTTGGCAATTGTGAGTATTCCTTATTTCGAAAATGAGATAATACCCGATCAAGACATTGACTTCCTGGAGTACCTAATTACACTGTATATCGTTTTGTTTCTTCTAGCAGTGGTTATTGCCTATTTCTTATCAAATTATATCACGCATTCGCTTTCTACTATTGGAAAGAAGCTTACGCGAACACAGATCAATAGAAATGAACCTTTACAATGGAAAAGCAATGATGAAATAGGAAAACTTGTGGCTGCGTACAACAGAATGCTTAGCGAACTGGAGGAAAATGCGGTAAAACTGGCCAAGAGCGAACGTGAATCGGCATGGAAAGAAATGGCTAAGCAAGTGGCTCATGAAATAAAAAATCCTTTGACACCCATGCGCTTGCTTGTGCAGCAATTAGAGTTTACACTTAAGACGGAGGACAAAGAGCAATTGAAGGAATTTACCAAAGCCATGCTCGACCAGATTGACACCATGGTGAGCATAGCTGATGCATTTAGCCGTTTCGCAGAAATGCCCACCTCTAAGCGTGAGGTTTTTGATGTAAAGAGTCTCTTGGAAAGAACAGTGGCCATATTCTCGAATCTTGATATTGAAGTGAATGCGCCCGAAGAAGAACTTCTCGTTACCGCAGATAAAGATCAATTGTTAAGAGTTTTTAATAATTTGATTAAGAATGCTTGGCAGGCTGTGCCCGAAGAAGAAACGCCAAAGATTACGATTACACTTGAAGAAGTCGGTCAATACATTCAGATAGCCATTAAAGACAATGGTTCTGGTATAGAACCTGAAAAACAAGAACGTGTCTTTGAACCAAGTTTTACAACCAAAACGACTGGAATGGGTTTGGGTTTGGCTATGACCAAAAGTATTATTGAGGGGTTGGACGGAAAAATTTGGTTAGAATCAACTCCAGGAAGAGGTACTACATTTTATTTAAATATCCCTAAAGGCAATTAACATGATCAAAAGAATCTCAACATTAGCATTGGTATCGGTATTGATTGCAGTTGCATGTAAAACGGTTCCTTTAACAGGAAGAAAGGGGCTGAAAATCTACCCAAGTAGTGAAATAAATGCCATGAGTTTTGCTCAATACAAAGAGGTGATTTCTACTTCTCAGATGTCTAGAAATGCTCAGGATGTGGCTATGGTAAAAAGAGTTGGAAACAACATTAAGAATGCCGTAGAGAAATATCTCAATGAAAATGGACATGCAGATCTCATTCAAGGCTACAGTTGGGAGTTTAATTTAATTGAAGGGAAAGATGCGAACGCTTGGTGTATGCCAGGCGGCAAGGTGGCCTTTTACACCGGGATCTTGCCCATCTGTAAAGATGAAACGGGAGTAGCAGTTGTTATGGGGCATGAGATAGCGCATGCCATTGCAGAGCACGGTAATGAACGTATGAGTCAGGGGATGATTCAACAGATGGGTGGAATGGCGCTAAGTGAGGCGCTGGATAAGGAGCCTGAACAGACAAAGGTTTTAGCGGCTACTGCATTTGGGTTAGGAGCTCAATATGGCGTAATGTTACCCTTTAGCCGCAAGCATGAAAGCGAAGCAGATAAAATGGGGTTGATGTTTATGGCCATGGCAGGGTACAATCCGCAAGAAGCCGCTGAATTCTGGAAGCGAATGAAAAGCATGTCAGGAGGAGCACAACCACCAGAATTCTATTCTACTCATGCTGCACATGACACACGCATAAAAGACATTCAAGGATGGATGTCTGAGGCAATGGTGCATTACAATGCCTCAAAAAAATGACATACGATAATCTAGCAATGGCCGTTTAGTTCTTTATGACAAAGAGCGCAGTTTTTGCAGGAATTGTAATCATCTTAATGGCGGCTGTAGGTCTTGGTTTTGTCTTATCAATAATGACCCTATTCGTGGGTTTTCAGGCCATGTTTTTCACACTAATTGCATTGGGGTTGGCGGTACTCGTAGGCATCTTAGATCTCGTTAAGAAAACATTCCATTCAAAGTTTATTTGGGTCACCTTCTT
>JAOARK010000518.1 GCA_025210575.1 Schleiferiaceae bacterium | reverse complement strand
GTTGTGCAGCTATTTATACTGACGCCATAGATACCGAAAGAGCACCAAATGGAATGCTGACAGAGGACGTATGGAACACCACTTCTTCATTAGAATATCAGCCTTACTCTTACTCTAAAACCCTTGCAGAAAAAGAGGCTTGGGAAATGACAAAAGCTCAAAATAGATGGGATTTGGTGGTGATGAACCCGAGCTTTGTTATGGGTCCTCCATTGAATCCAAAGACAGCAACATCTGAAAGCATTAACCTCTTAAAACAGTTAGGCAATGGCGACATGAAAATGGGTGCTCCAAAAATGGGTGTAGGGGTAATTGATGTGCGCGATCTTGCAGAGGCTCACTTTCGCGGTGGTTATACACCAGAAGCTAATGGCCGAAATATTATTAGCGCACACAACAGCGACTTTCTGGAGCTTGGAAAAATATTGAACAAGAACTTTGGTAATGATTATGCGCTCCCACATAAACCTATACCAAAATGGTTGCTGATGATAGTAGGGCCTTTTGCCAACAAGTTGTTTACCAGACGCTATATCAAGAATAATGTTAATCACACCTGGACTGCAGATAATTCAAAGGCGAAAAAGGAATTAGGTTTAAACTACCGATCATTAGAAGAATCAATGGTCGATGGTTTTCAGGCGATGATAGATTCTGGGGCATTTAACAAATAATTTATGGAGCAATTTGGTGGAAGGGTTCGCAAGCAAGATCTAATCAAATTTGAACGATCTAAGAATTGGAAAAACGGCAAGTTTGAAAATTTGATTGAAACAAAAATGGAAGTGACTTTAAGTAAACTACCCAAATTACTTAAAGACAATATCAAAGGGCGTAAAACGAGAGCTCCTGAAAGAGCTGTAGAAATCTTGCCTTTCAATGCTTCCGAATTTGAACAGATTTCTGATGCTCCAAAATGCATTTGGTTTTGACACAGTGCTTTACTCCTGCGAATGGACGGAATGAATATTTTAATCGATCCTATGCTGGGACCTGATGCCTCTCCTATCGCTCCTATTTCCACCAAAAGATTTAGTCCAAAAAGCCTTGATGTTATTGATAATCTACCCAACATTGATCTGGTTTTAATGACCCATGATCATTATGATCATCTTGATTTGGCGAGTATCAAGAAATTAATGCCAAAAGTCGAATCATGGATAGTTGGTCTTGGAATCTCTAGACATCTAGAAAAATGGGGCGTTTCTGCGAAGAATATTACCGAGTTGGATTGGTGGGATACTACAGAATTGAAAGGCATCCAATTCACGTACACTCCATCACGACACTTTTCAGGACGTGGAGTAACCGACAGAGCAAAGTCACTTTGGGGTGGTTGGGCGATAAAAGGAATGGAGAAAAAGATCTACTGGAGTGGAGATGGAGGCTATGGTCCGCATTTTAAAGAAATAGGTGAAAAGCTTGGTCCATTTGATTGGGGTTTTATGGAATGCGGGCAATACAATGAAAATTGGCATGCCATTCATATGTATCCTGAAGAAAGTGTTCAAGCAGCCATTGATGCAAAAGTAAATATTACCACTCCTGTTCATTGGGGAGCTTTTTCTCTTGCTTTACATCATTGGAAAGAACCTGTAGAGAGATACATGGCGCAAGCCGAAAGACTTGAAGTACAAGTAAGAACTCCGCGTATTGGAGAAATCATGAAACTGAATGATAAAAACGAAACCTATTCCTGGTGGAATGAAATTGACTAAACTATGCTCATAAATAAAAACTTCTCACCTAGAAACATTATTGCATTTGCAGGGCATCACTTCATGTGGTTAATACCGCTTGTATTAGGCGTTGCTGCTTTACAAGAATATACCAAATGGGATTGGACTAAGATGCCCTTTCAGCCCATTGCTTTGATTGGTACTGCTGTGGCCTTTTATCTTGGATTTAAAAACAACCAAAGCTACGGACGACTTTGGGAGGCCCGCAAAGTTTGGGGAGCTATTGTGAATAGTAGCCGTGCTTGGGGAAGTACCTTAAAAGGTTTTGTAAGTAATCTACATGCTAAAAAAAGTGTAGACGAAATTGAGCAAAACAAAATTATCAGAACAATGGTTTATCGACACATCGCTTGGCTGTATGCCTTGCGCAGTCAACTTCTTATTCCAACAGAATGGGAACACATTTCTCAACGTGGGTTAGTTGGTCGTTTTGCTAAATTGAGAAGACGAAGGTTTGGTGTTGGATTATTAGATGATGAAATTACTAAAGAAGAGTTGACTACCTTTTTAGACCCCACTGAGTTAGGTGAGCTTATGAAAAACAAAAATATGGCCACTCAACTCATTGATCGTCAAACAGCCGACTTGAAACAAGCAAGACAAGATGGTCTTATCGATGATTTCAGGCATATGGAACTTCAAAAGATCTTATACGACTTCTATATTCATCAAGGAAAATTAGAACGAATCAAAAAGTTTCCACTACCCCGTCAGTATGGGAGTATGAGTTTCATATTCGTAGGAATATTCATCGCTTTGCTACCATTTGGTATGCTGCCCCTTTTTGACCAATCTGAACCCGTTGCGCGCATATTAGCAGTGCCTCTCACTGCTTTAGTAGCATGGGTATATTTGGTTATGGAGCTTGTGGGTGATTATTCTGAAAACCCTTTTGAAGGAACAGCCAATGACATTCCGATGCATTCATTGTGTAGAACTATAGAAATTGACTTGCGGGAAATGTTAGGCGAAACAGATCTTCCGCCTACTATCAAACCAAAAAGAGGTGTGTTAATGTGAGTTGTTAAGGGTAAAAGAATCAAATTTTGAAGCAGATCTTCAAGGTACTTAGCTTAACATTATTGTCTATTCTTCTGCTGTCAGGTTGTGCAGAAGAATTCTACCCGATGAGTTACAACTCCGCATATTTTAGCTCTAATGGGCAGACATTTCAACTCATAGTTGAACCTTACGAAAACGCGATGCCTGGCTCAAACTCTACGGACATTATTATACCCATTTCGTTTGAAATGTCTAACAAACCCTATGGAGAAGAATGGGTGAGCAAATTCAAGATCAATAAAATTGAAATTAGCGGAGTAGCCGATAAGTTTACTGATATTAAGCGTTTAGATCACCAAGGCTGGTTGCATAATTCTGAAGGCTACGAAGATCATAATACATTAAGAGTTCCAGAGACCGAAATTGGTTATGGCTTCAATTTTAGTATCTGGATTGAAGACAACCACGGCAAAAAATTTAAAACCATCTTTAGAAGTTTAGGGGTTGGAAAGGTCTACTGATTTCATCGTCATTTCTTTGATACAATTAGAAATGATCGTGTATGAAATTTAAAGGAAAGACGAATGGTTCTATAGAGCTGATTTATGATTTAAACGACCAAATCAAAACGCTAGAAAATCAGAAACCAAGCGAACTCTTTTTATTGTGGTTTCAATCTGACAACAACATTATAGAAATTGACCATAGGACTTTCACTTTTAATACAAACGACATTGTTTTCCTCACTGAGTTTCACAAAGTGGTTATTTCATCAGAGGTAAATCTTAAACTACTAAAATGGAACAAACCCTTTTATTGCATCATCAATCACGACAGTGAGGTAAGTTGTAAGGGTGTTTTGTTCTATGGGGCCACTACCCTACCAATAATTCACACTAAAGGGGAAGAAGTAGATATTCTGAAAGCCGTTTGGAAAGTACTTGAATATGAGATTCAATCGGCTGACAATTTGCAAGAAGAAATGTTGCAGATGATTTTAAAACGCATTCTTATTCTTTGCACACGATTGTATAGACAAAGCATGGATGCAAATCATTCTTTTCCAGATTTTGTTAGAGAGTACCACTTCTTGGTAGAGCAGCATTTTAAGGAATTACACACCGTGCAAGACTATGCCGACTTACTTCACAAGTCTCCCAAGACGCTAGCAAATCAATTTAAGAAACTTGGGAGTAAGAGTCCATTGCAGTTTATAAAAGACCGCAAAATGCTCGAAGCTAGAAGACTTTTGGCTTACAGCAAACAAACCGTTTCTGAAGTAGCTTATGAATTAGGCTTTACAGATATCCAATCTTTTAGTCGCTTTTTTAAGCGAGAAGAAGGGCAATCGCCTGTAGAATTTCAACGATTAAATCATGAGGGAAAAATTGACAACACCTTAGGAATAAGTGCCTAGTAATAGGCGGTACCGTGAGGGCATATTTGCAGTGTTATTTATTGTAAAACCAAAAAATAAAATATCATGCAAAATTTCACAGTACCTACAAGAGAGGAAGTTTCGACTAATAACCAAGCCATTTTTGATAACCTACAAAAGAGCCTAGGCTTTGTACCTAACCTTTACGCATATTATGCTAAAAACCAAACGGCATTAGGCGATTATTTAGCACTTCAAAACCGTAAAAGTACCTTACGTGCAAAAGAAAGAGAAGTTGTAAACCTTGTAACTAGCCAAATAAACGATTGTCGCTATTGCCAATCTGCTCATACTGCCCTCGGTAAAATGAATGGGTTTACCGATGAGCAAATCCTGGAAATTCGTGGAGGTTCGGCATCTTTCGATTCTAAAATTGATGCTTTAGCGAGGTTTACAAAATCGGTTGTGGACAATCGTGGTAGAGCTTCAGCGGAAGCGAAAGAAGCATTTTTTGCAGCAGGCTATACAGAGGCAAATCTAATAGATGTGGTGATTGTAGTAGGCGATAAAACCATCAGCAACTACATTCATAACCTTGCTCAATTTGAAATTGATTTTCCGTTAGCGCAGGAACTGGAGCTAGCTACGGTATAAAGGTCTTATGTAAGGAACAAGAATTCTGCGAGCGCCCCATTGTGGGGCGTTTTTTTTTGATCTAAGGCTCTTAATCAGAGTGATTTAAGGTCGTATATTGTAATTCAATTAAACTGTAAACACTTATTAATTGAGATATAAAAGATTATTCTCCGAAAATCTTATTGAGAAAATAGCTGTGCTTCTAATGTTTACTTTTTCTTCTTCATGGTTACAAGCACAGCCAAAAAGCGGAAACGCGGAATTTGAAGCGCCAAAAGTCGATCTTCCGTTTTATGTGTTTCAAGACGTAGGTGTTCTTCCCTACATTCCATCTGCGCATATGGGTAAGTACAAGTCGATGTTCGTTAAACTCGACCACACCGAAAATGTTCATGCTGGACAAACTTGCATTCGATTGATGTATACAGGAGTTGGAGATTGGTTTGGATTAGGCTTTGTAGATCCAGCGAATGACTGGGGAGACAAGCCAGGAGGTTATAACATTAGCGGAGCCAAAACCTTTAGTTTTTGGGCAAAAGCTTCTATATCTGAATTAAAAGTAAGCGCTGGTCTTGGAATAATTGATGATGAATCCAAACCCTACAGAGACTCTGCTTTAAAGATTGAGGAGATAATTCTGACTGAAAAATGGAAGAAGTACACGTTCGACATTTCTGATTTAGACTTAAGTTGTATTCGCTCTGGTTTTGTGATATATGGCACTGGACAAGGCAAACCTTTGACCATTTATATAGATGATATCGTTTTCGAATAAACTCGCTTCAATCCAGTTGCCTCTAGGATTGGCTACATTTGAGAAATGAGTCAAGAAAAAGCCCTTCCCAAAAAGCAGCAAAATTTCGTACTTATCACGTCCATTTTGGCATCGGGAATGGCCTCTATTGATGCAACGGCTTTGAATGTAGCGTTACCATCATTACAAAACAGTCTTGGCTTAAGCGGTTCTGAATTACTTTGGGTTATAAATGCTTACACGTTGTTTCTAGCGGCACTT
>JAOARK010000517.1 GCA_025210575.1 Schleiferiaceae bacterium | reverse complement strand
GAATCCATGAACCCTGGAAGAAGTGCGTTGAATTGAAGGTGGGTGTTTTGCGGATGATCTTCTATTATACCAGTAACAGCGAAAAAATTATTGTTCGTTCTGATGATCTTGCCCATTGCGCGCTCATCACCAAAAACTTTTTTAGCCAAGCTCTGGGTTAAAACAATGCTCTGAGGATTTTTGAAGCAGCTATCTGCGCTACCTTCTATGAAATTAGATTGAAAAAAATTGAAATAGCCGCTATCTGCGAAATAGACAAAATCGTCATAAAACTTTTGATCTTTATAGCGGAAGAAAAAATTCTCTCCTAATGAAACCAATCGCACAAAATCTTCTATCTCCTCATATTCGTTTTTGAGCAAAGGACCTATACCAGCTCCAGACTGAGCAACAAGATAGCCTTCCTCCAAATCATAAAATGGAGCTACTCTATAGATTCGATCATAATCTTCGTAATGTTTATCATAGGTCAATTCATTCTGCAGATAAACAGTAATAATGAGACTTATGGCTAAACCCAATGCTAAGCCACTAACATTAATAAGTGTGTAGTACTTGTTTTTTAGAAATGTGCGCGCGTAATATTTAAGGAGGTTACGCCACATTTACCGATCTGTTTTCAGAAAGAATCTCACCATCCAGCATTCTAATTATTCTTTTAGAGTATGCCGCATCGTTATAATTATGCGTTGCCATAACCACAGTTGTTCCCTCTTCATTCTGTTCACTTAACATCTCCATCACTTCATTTCCTTGCTCAGAATCGAGATTACCAGTCGGTTCGTCCGCCAGAATAATCTTCGGCTCTGCAATTAAAGCCCTTGCAATGGCAACTCTTTGCTGCTGACCACCGCTCAACTGTTGCGGAAAACTCTTAATCTTATGGATGATTCCCAATCGATCTAAAATCGCATTCACTTTCTTTTTACGCGATTTGCGATCCATTTTTAAATAAACCAAAGGGAGCTCAACATTCTCAAATACATCTAAGTCATTGATTAAATTGAAGTTTTGAAAAACGAAACCCACGTGTAGTTTTCGCAACGCCACAACTTCTTTTCTGGTCATCTCATTGATAACACGACCATTAAACGTATAGGTACCGAGAGTTGAGAAATCGAGTAACCCTAGCAAATGAAGTAAAGTAGATTTACCACTACCAGAAGCACCCATCAAGCTAACAAATTCACCTTCATTTATTTTTAATGAAACGTCTTTAAGCGCAGTGGTTTGCACCTGATCTGATTGATAAACTTTTGAAATGTTTTCTAATTGTAGAAGCGTGCTCATATACAACCGAAATTTAACGCAAAGAATCAGAAAACCAGAAGGAGTAAAAAAAAACCTCTGCGACCTTAAAGTATTGTAGGAGACTACAAGAAAGGATACGTTAACTCAAACTGCGATTAGAGATATAGATAAGAATCGCAAGAGGCTTTTAGTTTTTTCAAGTTTTTAAAAGAATTCCTCGGTGAAACAGCAAATACATTTTTTGATTAACCCTAAATGTACTGCTACTTGAACTGACTGTTAAACAATAATTAATTCACCGAAAGAACGACCGATTTGTCTGCCTCAACCAGAGGAAATCTTTTAAATATTTTTATGTTTTAGTTTCTTTACTTTGGCTCTGTTTTGAAGAGGGCCTGAAGTTGTCCCGAAGCATCGGGAAGTTTTTTCTTTTTTGAGACTTTAATGTCTTCTTACTGTCTTAAGGTCCACTCGTCTGTGCTCACTAAAGAGAACATGTAAAGACCCATCATTCTTAGTATTAACATCATTTTTAAGTTTTAGTTTTTTTGTTTTGATTGTTATGCCAAACAATTAGGCAAGCGGTGTGCCACAAAACTGCATGTATTGATTTTCAGGTAGTTACAAATTTTCTTTAACACTCCCTTTACACGCACTGTTCGAATACGGACAAATATTCGTACGAAATCGAACATTTTATTTTAATTTCATCGCAACAATTCAATCCGTATGAAAAATTCTAAAGTCAAGATTCTCATTATTGATGATGATAGTGACGTATTAACTTCAGCTCGCCTTTTCTTAAAACAGCACTTTACTAATGTCAAGGCTGAGCCGCATCCCAGAAACGTAAATCAGATTCTTACCACTCAAGATATTGATGTGGTTCTTCTAGACATGAATTTTACCAAAGGTGACAATGATGGAAGGGAAGGATTGTATTGGCTAACAGAGATAAAGCACATAAGCTCTGAAACACAGGTTATCCTAATGACAGCCTATGGTGATGTTGAACTTGCAGTAGATGCCATAAAAAAGGGAGCCACTGATTTTGTTCTCAAACCTTGGAAAAACGAAAAGTTACTTGCAACACTAAATACCGCACTGCAACTTAAAGAGAGCAACCAAAAAGTAAAGAAGTTTGAACAAGTAAAGCAAGTTCAAGATGCAGATGACGAGCTAAAACTTCAAAATTTCATTGGCGATTCGCCCGCGATGCAAAGTGTATTCAACACAATAGATAAAGTAGGGAAAACGGATGCCAACGTTCTCATTCTTGGAGAAAATGGTACGGGTAAGACCCTTGTTGCGTTGGCATTACACAAAGCTTCGATGAGAAATCCTGAACCTTTTGTTCATGTAGATTTGGGCGCCCTGAATGAGAACCTTTTTGAAAGTGAACTATTTGGGCATAAAAAAGGATCTTTTACAGATGCATACCAAGACAAACCTGGACGTTTTGAAGTAGCCAAAGGCGGCAGCTTATTTTTAGATGAAATCGGCAACCTTCAGCTACATCTGCAAGCCAAACTATTAACAGCTTTGCAAAACCGAAAGTTTACCCGATTGGGTGATACCACTGAAAAAAACATGGATGTGCGCTTGGTTTGTGCCACCAATATGCCCATTTATAAAATGGTTGAAGAAAATCAGTTTAGGCAAGATCTTCTCTACCGAATAAATACTGTAGAAATTGTACTACCACCGTTGCGAGAAAGATTAGAGGACATTCCGGTGTTAACCGAACATTTTCTGAAAAAAGCTGGTAAGAAATATGGCAAGCCTCATATTTATATTTCTAAAAAGGGAATTGAGAAATTGATGAATTACCATTGGCCGGGTAACATTAGAGAACTTGAACACACCATAGAACGGTTGATTATTTTAACTGACAGTGATGTTATTGAAGCCAATCAGATCAATCTTTCAAATACGCAAACAAGCACCAGCAAACAGCCAAAAAACCTCAACTTAGAAGAAATGGAAAAGTATTTGATAGAGAAGGCCATACAAAAACACAGCGGCAACATTTCTAAAGCAGCAAAAGATTTAGGATTGACCCGTGCCGCCCTATACAGACGTATGGAGAAATATGAAATTTAATCGCTTCAACCTACTCGTTATTGCAAGAGTGTTGGTCTTAATGGCCAACTTCATAACCATTGCATTTTTAACTCAACAAACCCAGTT
>JAOARK010000516.1 GCA_025210575.1 Schleiferiaceae bacterium | reverse complement strand
TCTCCATCCCTTTTCACAGAACCTTACATTAAAAAGGCCTTTATGATTTTTGTTATCCTCTTCTTCATTTCCATAGAATGGCTAGGAAGAGATAGTAAATATGCTTTGGAAAAATTTGGTTTAAAATGGCCAAAATGGATACGATGGTCGTTCTACATTTTACTCGTAGTTATGATGTACGCACTTATGACAGAACCACAAGAATTTATTTACTTCCAGTTTTAGAATATGAGACAACTACTGATAAAAACAGGTTTATTTTTATTGCTGGCAGGGTCGTCATTAATTATGTATTTCTTCATCGTAGATTATGCTGAAAACAAGACTGCCAACAACGGCATATTTGTTTTTGGAGATTCTCAAACTTATCAAGGTTTAGATCTAAATACACTTCGCACAGAATTTGATCTACCTATTTATTCTGCCGCACGTCATGGTGCAGGTGTTTACGATTTTCTTGTTTTCACCAAATACGTTCCAGACAATTCAAAAGTGATTTTAGGTTTTTCTAAATCGATGTTATTGAGAGAAAAAGAAAAAGATTTTAATCAATTGGGACTTTCCTCTTCTGCGCTCATTGATTTAAAAAATAACGGATATTCAATTGCCGAAATTAGAGAAATAGCATACAACAACTTACTTCCTAAAAAGGTCTTCAGATCATATCACACCTTATATGCTAACAACACATTTGAACATGACACACTCGTTCAAAAAATAAAGAAGTCGTACACAAAACTATTCTCAGAAACACCAGATTATCTGAACGATAAAATGGCTTTGTTAGAAATGGCTATGCTGAATTTAAAAAACAAAAATTGCACTGTTGTAATCATCGGTTTTCCATATCATGAAGAACTGGTTGAGATCGAATCGTCTTCAAAAGTTGGAAGATTTTTGAATCAATTTGAAGACCGATGTATTGCAGAGTATTTGGATAATAATACAGATACACTTTGGCTAAATGGTAACGTTCACAATATGTATGACATGACTCATTTAAATGCGCAAGCCGCTCAAAACGCAAGCGCTAAAATCGGCTCAACCTGTTTTGAAAAGAACATCTATATCTCCATCAACGGAGGTATTGCCCATTGACCCACTCTTCATCTTTTTATAAAAATTCATTTTGTTCAGCCGAAATTCTGCCTCTGTTGAGCGTGGCCAATCTACGATAGGCGAGCTGCAGGTTTTTTGCTTAGGCCAGGAGGCCATTATTTCCTTAAACAAACTTGGATTCAATATGATTTATTCCGCTTAAGCCGCTGGACTCATACTTTTTCATTGATAAAAAGTATGCAAAAATCTATAGCATTTTTAGAAATGCTCAATACAACAAAATTAGTGGATAGAAACGAGGTGTTTATCGATTTGGCAATTGGCCTTCAAATGCGAAGGGTTCTGACTGAAGTGGAGCTTTAGTGGAACCGGGAAGATGAGAGCTTGCTCGAATATCACCCGGCTGAACTTAAGCTTCACAAAAAGCAGGTTCCTGAAGATTTGTAAGCCTTGATTTTTTGTTTCGTTTTGCATCAAGGCAATATGAAAGGTCATTCCAGCCTGAGGAATACAAAGCCCATTTAGCTTGAGTAATAATACACCTCTGCCGTTTCGCGGCATCTCCCCTAAAAAGGGAGAAATAAAAAAACCCTTTTCCACAAAAGCGAAAAAGGGTTGAGTTATATAAGAGTTTTAAAACTTCTTACATCATTCCTGGCATTCCGCCACCGCCTGGCATAGCTGGCATAGCTGGCTCTTCGCTAGGAATTTCAGTTACTGTAGCCTCTGTAGTTAAGATAACACCTGCAACAGATGCAGCGTTCTCTAGAGCTACACGTGTAACTTTAGTTGGGTCGATAATACCCGCTTCGTACATGTTTCCGTAAGTATCGTTCTTTGCATTGAAACCGAAGTCAGCAGAACCTTCCTTCACTTTTGCCACAACAACAGAACCTTCCATACCTGCGTTCTCAACAATCTGACGTAAAGGCTCTTCGATAGCCCTTGCTACCAAGTTGATACCCGTAGTTTCGTCATCGTTATCACCTTTCATTTCTGATAACACAGATCCAGCTCTAACTAATGCAACGCCACCACCTGGTACGTAACCTTCTTCAACAGCAGCACGAGTAGCCGCTAATGCGTCATCTACACGGTCTTTCTTTTCTTTCATTTCTACTTCAGAAGCAGCACCAACGTATAGTACAGCAACACCACCAGCTAACTTAGCCAAACGCTCTTGCAACTTCTCTCTGTCGTAATCAGAAGTAGTCGTTTCAATTTGCGCTTTAATCTGACCAACTCTAGCCGTAATATCTTCAGCAGAACCTGCACCGTTAACAACAGTTGTGTTGTCTTTATCGATAGAAACTTTCTCAGCAGTACCTAAATCTTCAAGAGTAGCATCTTCTAATTTTCTACCCATTTCTTCAGAAATAACAGTACCCCCTGTTAAGATTGCGATATCTTCTAACATAGCTTTTCTTCTGTCTCCAAAACCTGGAGCTTTAACAGCAGCAATCTTTAAAGAACCACGCATTTTATTTACTACCAATGTAGCTAGAGCTTCACCATCAACATCTTCAGCGATGATCAATAAAGGTGCACCACTCTGAGCAACTGGCTCAAGAATAGGCAACAACTCACGCATGTTAGAAACCTTCTTATCGTAAATCAAGATCTTTGGCTGCTCTAACTCAGTCGTCATTTTATCTGCGTTTGTTACGAAGTATGGTGAAAGGTATCCTCTATCGAACTGCATACCTTCTACAATATCCACGTAAGTGTCCGTACCTTTTGCTTCTTCAACAGTGATAACTCCTTCATTCTTCACTTTCTCCATTGCTTCCGCGATAAGCGAACCAATTGCGTTGTCGTTGTTAGCAGATACTGTAGCTACTTGCTCAATCTTAGAGTTGTCAGCACCAACTTCTTGAGAAATGCTTGCAAGTTCTTTTGTTAAAGCAACAACAGCCTTATCAACACCTCTTTTTAAATCCATTGGGTTTGCACCAGCAGCTACGTTCTTAGAACCGTGGTTAACGATTGACTGTGCCAATACAGTTGCAGTAGTTGTACCGTCACCAGCAATATCCGCTGTTTTAGACGCTACTTCTTTCACCATCTGTGCACCCAAGTTTTCGATTTTATCTTCTAGCTCAATTTCTTTAGCTACAGACACACCGTCTTTGGTTACTGCAGGAGAACCGAAAGACTTTTCGATTACTACGTTACGACCTTTAGGTCCTAAAGTCACCTTTACAGCGTTTGCCAAAGCATCAACACCTTTGCGGATGCCGTCTCTTGCTTCAACGTCAAATTTTATCTCTTTTGCCATTTTTAAATGTCTTTGATATTAATTTTTGGAAATAAAAAACACCCTAGATAATTGCTAAGATGTCAGACTCGCGCATGATTAGGTAGTCAGCGCCTTCAAATTTAAACTCAGTACCTGCATATTTGCCGTACAATACTTTGTCTCCAACTTTTACAGTCATAGGCTCGTCTGCCTTACCGTTACCGGCTGCAACAACAACACCTTCTTGTGGTTTTTCCTGAGCTGTATCTGGGATAATAATTCCAGAAGCGGTTTTGGTTTCAGCAGCAGATGGTTCAACGATAACTCTATCTGCTAATGGACGAATGCTTAATTCTGCCATTGTATTTAAGTTTTAGATTAAATTAATTTTTACGATTCCCATTTTGGCGAAAAATGTGCCACACGAGAAATGCTGACAAAAACTGACAAGGATGCCATAAACCGGCTTATATTCAATGTCAGCCTGACACAGAAAATTCGATATACTGAATTAAGACTGGCTTCGCTTTTTCTATTTCAATTCTCGAAGACTAGAAGATTTGACAATCCAGCAATCTTCGCCCCTTCACTTTTAACCATATGACTATTAGGTGGTTTCATGTATTATTTTTCTTACACACATGACCTATAAATAGTAACACATTGTCAAAACTCGTGTAACACACAGCAAATTGAATTCAGAAGAAGTACAATTATTTTGAAACTAGCTCTTGTTCTTAAACAAGCTGTTAATAACCTAACACCCTAAGTGATGAAAAAAAGAATTACCCTTTCGGCTATTGCCGTGGGCGCCATAAGTCTGGCCTTTGCCCAAAACCCTAATCACAAATCCTTTAATGATAAGTCTGAAAGCATGGGAGCGGTAAAATACGCACCGCCAACCAGAATAACCTCTACTGCTCCAGAAGCAGTGTACTTTTCAGAAGATTTTTCAAATGGCATCCCTAGCAATTGGAGCAATGAAGGATATGATTATTCTATGAATCCAGTGGCTGCCGCTGTCTTTGAATACAGAGGCACAAATACCAATCCAGATGTAAACACTGGATCAAGAGATTCTTATTCAGTGGGATCAAATGATGGTGGACCTTTGCAATCACCAACAGCCAATAACGGATTCGTGATTTTCGATTCTGGCTATTTAGACAATGCCGGTATTTCAGGAAATGATCAAAACGGACCAGCGCCTAGCCCACATGTTGGAACGCTTACTACCGATACTTTAGATTTAACTGGAGCCTCACACCTCGAATTAAAATTCAACAGCCACAATAAGTTTTGGGGATACAAATTATTTGTAGCCTTTTCAACCGATGGAGGTCTAACTTATCCTGATTCCATCGAAATTCAAAAGGGTCTATCTCAAGCTTTGATGACCGACCCTCGTAGTGTTGTACGCATAAATGTTTCCAGCCAAATTGGTAATAAAAGCAACGTGAGAATTCGCTTTGTTTTTGATGGTCGCTATGATGGTACTGGTGTAATGAACCCTAGTGGTTTTTCTTCTGGCTACTATTTCTGGATGCTGGATGATATTGAACTACGAACTCTTCCCAAATACGCAATCAATGTAATTGACGACCATGGAAGACCTATTCTTAACTATCAGTATGACAGCGATATAACTACTCCTGGAGGTACACGGTTTGTTGAAAACACTGGCACGAATCAAACTAGAAGTATAGGATTTGGAACTATTGCTGAAAACCATGGTTGGGGTACACTAAACAATGCTAAGTTAAAAGTGGATTATCTAGACAATAACAATACTCTCTTAAAAACCGAATATTCATCATCGGTGTCTAGCGTTGCTCCTGGTGCAATTATCCCTATTACCAGCTTGAATAACTATGGAAATGGATATACCTTTTCAACAGTAGGTCAATATAAAGTAGCAATTCAAGTTGTATCAGACAGTGCCTCTACTATTATTGACACCCTTCATTACGAAGTTAGCAACAATGCACTTTCTAGTGATTTCAACAATCCTACAAATGATATGGGTAGCCACATGCTTGGAAATGATGACTGTGCCTTGGCTACTTTGATTGATATGAAACAACCTGGAGTTTTAGAAAAGGTACGTGTGTATTTAGACCAAAGAACAGTTGTTGGTGGAGAAATTCAAATTGAAGTTTGTGACTCTGCTGGATTCTCATATACCGGAGGTTTTCCAAATATTTTAGGTGGAAGCTCAAAAGAAGTAATCACTACAAGCGACATGGCTCAAGGTTATAAAGATTTTAATGTGGGTGGGCTAATTAATCCTTACATAGAATTAAACGCTCAAGGTTATTTTTTGGTGGCAAGAATGTTTTCAAGTGCTGACGCAAATAGAGTGCGAATCTTAAACGATGCCTCTATGGCTACCTTAGGGTACACTTCTATGATGTATGATGCAAATGATGGTCGCTGGTATACGGGATATACGGATTCCAGAAGATTGAATATCGCAATGATCCAAGGGTTATTTTCTACCTATGGTGTAAGTATTGATGAAAATGAAATTGCTCATAATGTGAAAACATTTTGGAGCAGCAGATCTGAATCTATTCATATTAAAGCCGCAGAATTAAAGGGAACACATACGCTAACCGTTTTTAACTTAAATGGACAGCTCTTGTCAACATATCAACACGATTTTACCCAAAACCCTGAATTTGAAATCCCTTCTCATCATCTATCTAATGGCGTTTACCTTATTACTATTGATAACAACCAAAACCTAGCCAGTTTTAAGGTTAATGTCATAAGATAATGTCGTTTCTTCAAACGAGAAATCCCGTGTAGATCACGGGATTTTTTTGTTCTGCAAAATGACACTTTATTACACTTAATGCGAATAGATTATATTCGGGTTTTTACAAAACCCACAATATGCAGAGAGCCCAAAAAACTCTATTTAATTCTTCAATCATACTCCTCTTGTTGAGCTTTGTTTCGTGCACTTCTATGCCAGAGCATAACCCTGAACGAAACTTTACCAAAGCCTCTAAAGAATTAAAAAGCGAATTTCTATTAGCGCAAGACAGCATAATTATTAAACTGCCTGAAGGTCATTTTCTTTTTGACGAAGAACTGATACTAGAAGGTGTAAACTATGTCAAAGTTATCGGAGAAGGCATTGACAAAACGGTGCTTTCCTTTAAAGGACAAACAAAAGGTGCAGAGGGTATATTGGTTAAAAACTGTTCCAATATTTCATTTGAAGAATTTACCATTGAAGACGCAGCAGGAGATAATATTAAAGCAACGGATGTAAAGAACATTGCGTTTAGAAACCTAAAATGTGGTTGGACAGGTGAGGTGAATGAAGAAAATGGAGCATACGGTTTGTATCCTGTGATTTGTTCTAATGTACTTGTGGAAAACTGCGAAGTATATGGTGCCTCTGATGCCGGAATCTATGTGGGACAAAGTGACAGCGTTATTATTAGAAATAACACCGTTTACCACAATGTAGCTGGAATAGAAAGCGAAAACTCGAGCTATGTGAAGATTCATAATAACAAAGCTTATGAGAATACTGGTGGATTACTCATTTTCGACCTCCCAGGTCTGACTCGTTACGGAGATCACATTGAGGCTTACAACAATGAAATCATCGATAACAACCTCGACAATTTTGCACCAAAAGGAAACATTGTTGCTTTTGTCCCTCCAGGTACAGGGTCATTAATTCTGGCCACTTCTGAGGTTGATTTTCATAACAACACCTTAGAGAACAACAGAACCATTGGATTGGGAATCATCTCTTACGTTCTTGTTAATGCAATGGAACCAGAAGAAGAATCGGAACACCCTGTGGGTTCAGCTCGAGCAGTGAATAGCAATTACGAGCAAGATAGCCTTTACAATCCTTACCCTGGCGGGGTTTATGTTCATGATAACACTTGGAGCGATGACCACAATTTCCCTGCTCTTGGTCATGATTTTGGAAAGCTCTTTCTTTCAGAGTTTGGCTTTGATCGCCCATTCATTGTTTGGGATGGCATACAAGCCGATGGCTACTACAATGCCGACAGTACAGTAAACAATCGATATAAAATTTGTATCGATGAAGAGGTGCTTTTCGCTGATTTGGACTTAGCTAATGACATGGAAAAATTAACCGAAAATCCAGAAGAACTTGCGTGTAAAAAATAGTTGGGTTATTACCCTTTCTTTGTTGGGCGTAACGTTGGCGTGCAATTTTTTCGAGCCTGAAGATGAAGGCATCAATAGAAAACTTCCGGAATTAGTAGATGCAGCTGAAAACCCTGAACAAGCACAATATGGCAAAACCAAACTGAGTGACTATGGCTTTTTCAAAGGAAATCTAAAGGAGCTTAATCCAACCAAGAACGTTTTTCTCTATGAAGTAAATGCCCCTTTATTTACTGATTACGCTTTAAAGAAAAGGTTCATTTATTTGCCCGATAACACAGAAATGAAATATTCGGCCCAAGAGGCTTTTGGTTTTCCAAACGGTGCTATTCTCATTAAGAATTTTTACTATTCCTCTGAGCAAACTGGGGCAACAGACAGAATTATTGAAACTAGACTCCTACTTAAAAAGAATGATGAATGGAGCGCCCTTCCTTATATCTGGAATAACGATCAAACGGAAGCTTACTTAGATGTTACTGGAGGTAGTAGGACCATCACTCTAAAAGAGCATGGTTCTTTTGAGTACGTCATCCCAAACTTTAAACAATGTAAGAACTGCCATGATTTGAACGGTAAATTTTCTCCCATAGGCACAACTGCAAGGCAGTTATTGAAAAATGGCCAAATCATGAACTGGTTTCACGAAGACAAGCTTTCCGCATACCCAATGATTTTAACTTCTTCTTTAGAAGATTATACAGACACCTCAAAATCTCTAAACTTAAGAGCCAGAAGTTATTTAGATGGAAATTGTGGTTATTGTCATCGCCCGGGCGGAAGTGCAAAAAATTCTGGATTAGACCTTCGCATTTTTTCTCCCACCGAGTTTTCATTAGGAGTTCTGAAAGGGCCCGTTGCTGCAGGCAAAGGCTCGGGTGGATTACAGTACGACATTGTTCCAGGTTCTCCTGAGGAATCCATTTTACACTACAGAATGAATTCAATAGATCCCGCAGTAATGATGCCCGAATTGGGACGAAGTCTAATCCATAAAGAAGGGGTTGCTCTTATTGCCGAATGGATTCGCAACATGCAATCAGAGAGTTAATTTTTTGACCATAAAAAAACCCCATCTTAAGATGGGGTTCTTCATATTTGTTCTTTTCTATTACTCTACTGGCTCGGGTAAATCTTCACCTTCCGCAGGAGTAGTTGGTGCAGTATTATCTAGACCTTGATTGATATCAATAGATCCAGCATCTATTCCTTGTGTCTCTTCAATAATTGTAGAACCATCTTCTTGTACTTCTGTGCTTCCACCTCCGTACATGTTAATAGCTAAAACCAAAACAAAAATAGAAAGTGCTAATCCCCAAGTTGCTTTATCTAAAAAGTCTCCTGAGCGCTTAACTCCACCCAACATTTGATTTCCTTGACCACCAAAAGCAGAACTCAATCCACCACCTTTTGGATTCTGTACTAATACTACTAGCATTAGCAACAAACAAGAAATTACTATTAATATGATAAATAATGTCATCATGATCTTTCTCTCTATTTACGTCTTTTAATCTCGCGAATTCGGTCGGCAAATAAACTACTTTTTTCGGGATATTTCAAACCTAAAATTTCATAGGCTTCTAGAGCTTTGTTGTAATGACCTTGTTTCACATAAATTTCAGCAAGGGTCTCTGTAATAAACTGTTTGTTATCCTCTTCTTCCTCATCGGCAAGGTTCACCAAAGAGATGTATTCTTTGCTCGGGGTAATTCTCGGCTTGTCTTCTAAAAATTTATCTATCAACCCAATACGATGTGCTTTTTCTTTACTCACCTCCTTCTTTTTCTGAGGTACTACATCAGTATTGATCTCAAAACTTACGTTTTCTTTAGGCTTATTCTCAGAGTCAAGATTTTTCAGCCAGCCCATAAAACTACCTTCTAAAGTTGATGTAGATTCCTTCACTTCAACCTGAGATTCCACTTCTTCTTTTTGGTCGACATCTTTTACCTCCTCACCTTGCTCTAAAGGCAAATCAGATTCGTAATCATCCAATACTATTTCAAAAGAAGTTTCAAATGCCGTTTCTTGAGACACCTCTTCTTGTGTAATATTTTCATCAACATCCCCAAAATTTAGATCAACCTCAAAGTATTGTTCCTTTTCTTCTCGCTGAGGTTCTTCTATCGGACCTTCTACTGTTTCGGTTGTTTCTTCAACGGCAATGGGCTCTATATGGGTGTCAATTGGTATCTCACTATTTTGAACGGGCTCCGCTACTTCCTCAATCGGCTCTTCAACAATTACATCACTCACTGCATCAGCAGTTACTTCAGTATCAACTAATTCTTCCTCTTCATGTTTATAGCCCTCTCTAATACGCTTGCTCTTTTCAAGAATAGCTAAAATATCCGCGGGTAGATCTGCAGGTTTCTTTTCCTTTTTCGGTTTCTCAACTTTTGGCTCTGGCTTGGGTAATTCTTGAACTACCTGTACTTCTTTTTTCGCCTCTGGTTCTTGTGGCGTTTTTTCTTCAGGAATAACAGAAGGTTCTACAATAGGCTGAACCTCCTCTTTGGTTTGAACTTCCTTTTCAGGAAGTTTAAATTCGAACTTTTGCTTTTTAACTACCTCAGGTTCTTCACCTTCCTTATCAACCCATTTCATCAATTGGGAACGATTGGGTGACCCAATTGCAGCTCTACTTAAGGCAGAATTAAATAAGTATGACTTTTGGTTTTGTAAACCTTTAAGATAGAGCCAATGTAAAATTGGGCTTGCGGGAAATTCATGAACAATATCTCTTAACTCCTTGGTGGCTTCTTCGTCTATTAAAGCCGGATTGTTAATGCATTCTATGATTTTGTTCTTGTTCAATTTACCAGTTTACCAAGGCCTTGTTTATGATGTCTTGCGCTAATTCGTCATTAATTTGACTTACTAATTGGTCTTCAACCGCTGTTAAACTTAACGATGCATCATAGTCCCGAAATCTACTAAAAGATTGGTCAAAATTCTTTTTTGTGTCAAGGTTATTTAGGTAACTCACTTTTACAGTTACTGTAAGGCGGTTTTGAGAGTTTGTCTCATCCCCTTGAGGTGCACCAACGGTTACTGCATATCCAGTAATTGAACCTGAAAATTCCAAGTCCCCTCCTCGTTCTACCAATTG
>JAOARK010000515.1 GCA_025210575.1 Schleiferiaceae bacterium | reverse complement strand
GGGACATGAACAAAAGCCCCTTGAGGGCAATTAGCTTGGTTGTTTTCATTTTATGGTGTTTTAAAATTGTTTCTAGCTTCCTTTTACTTTTTTAAGCATAGCAGACGCAAAGTCCCATTGCTCCTCCGTAATAACATCTAAAAAATTAAACTCTCCCGCGTCTTGTAACCACTCTCCGCCATCTAACGTCACCACTTCTCCATTCATATAGGCAGAATAATCTGAAACTAAATATGCTGCTAAATTGGCCAATTCTTGGTGATCTCCAGCACGCTTTAATGGAACCTGATTCTCTAAACTCAATTTATCTTCCATTCCCGGAGGGATTAATCGCTGCCATGCCCCTTTTGTTGGGAATGGCCCTGGTGCAATTGCATTACATCTAATTCCATATTTAGCCCACTCTACTGCCAAAGAACGCGTCATTGCCAAGACCCCTGCCTTACCCATAGCACTAGGCACAACGTAAGCGCTACCGGTCCACGCATAAGTCGTAACTATAGAGAGAATGTTCTTATTCAATTCTTTATTCGCTATCCACTTTTTCCCAAAAGCCAAAGTGCAGTTTTTGGTCCCCTTTAATACGATGTCAATCACAACATCAAAGGCATTTGCAGACAAACGCTCTGTAGGGCTTACAAAATTCCCGGCCGCATTATTCAAAAGCACATCAGCCTTTCCGAAAGTAGCATAGGTCTGTTCCACTACATTCTCAACCTGAGCATAATCTCGAACGTCACAAGCAACTCCCAATACTTTATTACCTGTTAATGATTCTATCTCTTGGGCAGTAGCATCTAAGACCTCTTGCTTTCTGCTGGTAATTACCAAATTAGCACCTAGCTTACTGAAATAGGTTCCCATAGATTTACCTAAACCCGTTCCTCCACCAGTTATAACAATCACCTTGCCCTTGAGGGCGTCATCTTTTAACATTCCATCTTTATAACTGGTCATATATATCCTACTTTGAATTAAATTCGTTTCCTTCCAAAGAAAACAAAAATGAACAACACTCCTTCATTCCCTCGAACATTTATGTTCATCTTCGCATTTGCTTTAATTAACGCTTGTACCCCTATGAAAGACACGAAATCCATTAATGAACCCATAGCCGCTAAAAAGCCTCATCGTTTAGAAAAACATGGTGATGTTAGAATCGACCCTTATTACTGGATGAATCAGCGTGAAGACCCTGATGTAATTGCCTATTTAAATGAGGAAAATACATACCGTGAAACAATAATGGCAGGCACCGAAGACCTTCAACAATCACTATTTGATGAGATGGTTGGCCGCATTAAAAAAGATGACTCATCTGTACCTTATAAATTAGAAGGATATTACTACTACACACGCTTCTCAGGCGAAAGTGAGTATCCTATTTATTGCCGCAAAAAAGGCTCATTAGAAGCTGAAGAAGAAATAATGCTAGATGTAAATGAACTGGCAAAAGGATTCGCATACTATCAAGTAGGTGGGTTAAGTGTAAGTCCAAACAACAAAATGATTGCATTTGGCGTGGATACCCAGAGTAGAAGAATTTACACCATCCACTTTAAAAACCTTGAAACAGGTGAGGTACTTGAAGAAACCATTCCTGGAACTACAGGAGGTGGTACATGGGCAGCGGATAACCAGACCTTATTTTACACCTTTAAGAATGAAACGACTTTAAGATCTGAAAGAATTAAAAAGCATAAACTAGGCTCTAACGCTGATCAAGATGTAGAAGTGTTTTTTGAGGAAGATGAAACCTATGACACCTATGTGTACAAGTCAAAATCCAAGAAATTTATCATCATTGGGTCTTCTTCAACATTATCCGATGAATACCAATACGTAGCCACAGACAATCCAGATGGCAACTTTCAAATCTTTCAACCCAGAGAAAGAGGTTTAGAACATAGCATTTCACACTACGAAGACCATTGGTACATACGCACAAATAAGGATGGCGCTGAGAATTTTAAACTCATGAAGTGTCCAGAAGGGGCAACACTTAAAGAAAATTGGGAAGATCTGATTGCCCATAGAGAAGATGTTTACCTAGAAACCATTGAGATCTTTAAAGACTATCTTGTTGTTGATGAGCGCTCCAATGGATTGACCCAATTAAGAATAATGCCATGGGATGGAAGTGATGAACATTATTTAGATTTTGGTGAAGAAACTTACACTGCTTATATCGGCTCTAACCCAGACTTTGACAGCGAAACTTTGCGCTATGGTTACTCCAGTTTAACTACCCCTAATTCTGTCATTGATTACGATTTAAAAGAACGGACAAAGGATATAAAGAAAGAGCAAGAAATAGTTGGAGGATATGACAAAACTCTATACGAAAGTAAGCGCCTTTGGGCTACTGCCGAAGACGGAAAGAAAGTAGCTATTAGCTTGGTGTATAAAAAAGGAATTGAATTAAATGGCACTAATCCAACGCTGTTGTATGCATACGGTTCGTACGGGGCAACCATCGACCCTTACTTTAGCTCAGCTCGTTTAAGCCTTCTTGAAAGAGGTTTTGTTTACGCCATAGCTCACATTAGAGGTGGTCAATACCTAGGTCGCCAGTGGTATGAGGATGGTAAATACCTAAAAAAGAAAAACACCTTTACCGATTACATTGCTTGCTCAGATTATTTGATTCAAGAAAAATACACCTCCCCCAATCATTTATTTGCCATGGGAGGTAGTGCCGGAGGATTATTAATGGGCGCAGTGGTTAACTTAAAACCAGAAAACTTTAGAGGTGTTGTTGCTGCAGTACCATTTGTAGATGTAGTAACAACCATGTTAGATGAAGACATTCCATTAACAACAGGAGAGTATGACGAATGGGGTAATCCAAACGACCCGGTTTACTATGAGTACATGAAATCTTACTCTCCATACGACAATGTGAAAGAGAGAGCTTACCCTGCAATGCTGGTAACAACTGGATTGCATGATAGCCAAGTTCAATATTGGGAACCAGCGAAGTGGGTAGCAAAACTTAGAGACATGAGAACCAACAAAGACCAACCTCTTTTAATGTATTGCAACATGGACACCGGCCATGGTGGAGCAAGCGGAAGATTTGAGGCCTACAAAGAAACTGCTATGGAATATGCTTTCCTTTTAGACCTCGCAGGAATAACACAATAGTTTAAGGAGACAATTCGAAATAAAAACGCCCCGAATAATCGGGGCGTTTTTCATCTATAAAGAATCTACTAGTGAAGTAAACTTAGTTTTTCTGTGAATATTTCTATTGGGGTCTTTATATGTACTAAGTACAATCCTACAGACTTACCTTCGAGATCAAGGATGTATTGATTCTCGCCAGAATTCACCGTAATTCGTTTTTGGGTCACAACTTGCCCATTCAGGTCCATCACAATAATCTGCGCATCTGATTTACTATCTGAATACATTGAGATAAATACCGTACCGTCCGTTGGGTTAGGGTAGAGATTAATTGACGGTTTTCTGGCGGTCATGTTAGTTTTTGCAGCAGGTTGAGGGCACTCGCCTAAAGTAGCTGTTTTGGCTTTTAATTTTGTAATTGCCGTTTTCCAAGAAACACACGAGGTTAGACCATTCTCACAAATTTCCACTCCATAGGTTATTGTATTCGGTCCAATTGTTCCGCAGAAATAATCATCATTCCAGGTTATATCTATTGTATCTCCATAAGTACAGTTAGTGCTCTGATCAGTTACATTAAGATAAACTTTACAATCGCTTATGGGTTGAAATAAATACTTCTGGTCTATTTTGTTACCCATAGGTTTTATCTGCCCAGAATTGATTGTTCCCCAACTGTAACTAAAAGGGCCAACCCCTCCAGTTACCGAAGATTTCAACTTCTTCCATTGGGTTAACCCAAAATAAAATGAATAGGGGTCTGACACCGCATTACCCCAAGTGTTGGTATTCATTCCTTGAGGTATAACATTCACCACAAATGGACTGGGGCATGATGTCCCACCCACCAAAGGGCATGCAGAAGGAGCAGTAAACAATGCGTTTTCTGCGATATTACAACTAGGAATTGCCGTAAAATGTGCGGTAACGTTTACTGGAAGGCCATCTGCCACCAAATTTGAAAGTGCGACCGTTTGAGGAGAACCCGTAATTGCAAAGTTTTGTCCATTAACATTTAGCATTCCAATGCTCGGTTCGTCAGAATAGGTAACAATAACATCTTGGGAATACATGTTG
>JAOARK010000514.1 GCA_025210575.1 Schleiferiaceae bacterium | reverse complement strand
GCCCTTGTCTTCAAGAAGTAGTAATTGATCTGGAGGGGGCATACCATTGGCAGAGCCAGGTCGTACCCTCACAATAAGTTCGGCCTTGTTCACCATAAAACCAGAATCCTTATAGGTTTCAAGAACCCCAAAATCTAATCGTGTAGCTACTCCACCCATACTTTGAATGTAAGTATCGATTTCACCATTGATCGTATCAGGATTGTTTACATCAAACTCTGCTCCTGAAAAATCGTAATTAGCAACGTTTACCGAGTTTGAAGTCCCCAGAGTCCTTAAATCAAAGCTTTGAACTTCTGTACTGTCTTTATGTTCACGGTAGTACAAGCGTAAATAGGCAGGTAAAAATGGCTCAGTAAAATTGAAATACACGGAGGAGTTTCCAGTTCCATTCGCCCTGATCTTTATTCCTTTGAAATATTCGAGAAATGCATCATTACTTACAAAAGAAGAAGAATCGGTTCTAGATCCTCTAAAAATCTTTGGACCCGTCCAAGCTGTATCTATTGGAATGAGCATTGAAGCGTCATACTCTTCTCCCTCTAAAGTAATTTTAGTTTTTGGACGAGGAGCTACAACATGCTCACCCATTTTCCCTAATACTCCAAAAGTATGATTTGAATAATACGTGCTATCATCTCGAATATCAACGCTTAATTCTTCAATGGTAATCGTCATTGGAACCAATGTATCACCATAGGACCCGCTGTAAGGCATTATTAAGGTAGAAGAATCTAATACTGCTGTGGCTCCAAAATCTGGGCTCACATTTTCAAGAGACAATTGCATCACCGATTCGTACTCCACCTTTCCAAAAACCATATCATTAATGGTTCCCGCCATCATATTTATAGGGTTGGTACTGTTAATGGAATCAAAGTCATAGGTATATGTCTTGATGGCCATATTTCTTTTCGTACCGATAACGGTCTTATCGTCTATAACAAGATCTAAACCTAATGAACCTGTACTTTTTTCGCAGCTGACAAAAACAAAAGAAGCCATTAAAATAATGGCTTTTGTAAGCATAATGAATCTTTTTCCTTGCTTCATTTACAGTCTATCTAGGCAACAGTTGCTTCTTCAGTCACCTCGCTATAAAACTGCACGGCATCCTTTGGCTTCTCTGCCAATTCAGCTCCATTAAAGACAGGTAAACCATTGCTCTTAGCATAATCAATAATTTCTTCATTGATCTCTTCGCTACCCGTAATCAAAGCGTCAGAATATTTTATAGCGGCCTTGTTCAAATTCTCGAAGTTCGGCTCTTTATATAAATCTAAAATTTCCTCTTCCTCTATACCATCAAATTCAAGACCTTCATAAATGTTAGATCCAAACTCGCCTTCAAAAGAATTATTATAGGTCGAGAAGACAATTTTAGCATCCTTAAACAAAGGATCTTCTTGTTCAAATTCTTTTAAATAAAGAGGTAAAGTACAGGTCATCCAGCCATGAATGTGGATGATATCTGGTTTCCAACCTAATTTCTTTACGGTTTCAATAACACCTTTTCCAAAGAAAAGTGTTCTCTCGTCATTGTCGTCAAAAAGCTCATGATCTTCATCAAAAAATGTAGCTTTTCTTCTAAAGTACTCTTCATTATCAATGAAATACACTTGCATTCTTGCTTGTGGAACAGAAGCCACTTTAATAATCAATGGCTGGTCCATATCATTAACAATGATATTGATACCACTCAAGCGAATTACCTCATGAAGCTGATGTCTTCTCTCATTAATCAAACCGAATCTTGGCATGAAAACTCTTACTTCATGTCCTAATTCGTTCATCTTTTTTGGAAGGGCTAGAGCAGCTTTTGATATATCGCTTTCTGGTAAATATGGGTGTATTTCCTGAGAAACATAGAGAATTCTCTTTTTTTCCATCTATCTACATTTTTCCGTTTACTACAAGGCGCACAAAAGTACATCTATTTTAGATATATTTCAAGGGATAACGTAGCTTTGTGCTCTGAATTGCATGGGTTTATGCTTATTTATTATACGATTGAATCTTTACGCGCGAAACTCTCTGAATTCCGCGCCCAAAACCAGAGTCTAGGATTTGTTCCAACAATGGGAGCTCTCCACCAAGGTCATCTATCTTTAATAGCCGAATGTCAAAAAAAAACAAAGGTTTCTATTTGCAGCATTTTTGTAAACCCTACTCAATTCAATAACACTAACGACCTCGCCAAATACCCTGTTGATTTAGAAAGAGATATAGACCTCTTAAAATCAGCCGGGTGCGATATTTTATTCGCACCAAGCGCTGCCGAAATGTACCCCAACGGACCAGAATCAAATCATTTTGATTTCGGCAAAATTGAGCGTGTTATGGAGGGGGAACATCGGCCTGGACACTTTAATGGTGTGGGCACAGTAGTTGGAAAATTCTTTGAAATCATTGAACCTGACATTGCTTTTTTTGGCGAAAAGGACTTTCAGCAGCTCGCAATTATCAACAAACTTGTTGAACTAAAAAATTACGATGTAGAAATTGCAGGTTGCCCCATATTGAGAGAGCCAGATGGTCTTGCCATGAGTTCAAGAAATGTAAGATTAACCAAAGAACAGAGAAAAGCAGCACCTACCATTTTCAAATCGTTACAATTTGCTAAATACAATTATCGTTCTTTCACTCCTAATACATTAAAGGAAAAAGTGCAAGAGCTCATAAACATTGAAGATGAATTAAACGTTGAACACGTAGAAATAAGAACCGCTGATAATCTATCAGAAGTAGTTGAATGGCCTGTAAACACAGACTTTCGAATCTTTGTGGCTGTCTTTGCAGGTGAGATTAGGCTTATTGATAATGAGCAATTAAATTAATTAGTTTTGCGCCCATGAAAATTGAGGTAGTTAAAAGTAAAATCCATAGGGTTACCGTTACTGGTGCTGACCTAAATTACATAGGCAGTATTACCATTGACGAAGATCTAATGGATGCTGCCAATTTGGTGGAGGGAGAACGTGTTTACATTGTAAACATAAATAATGGAGAGCGATTAGACACCTATATTATTAGAGGTGAAAGAGGTAGTGGTGAAATTAATTTGAATGGACCCGCTGCTAGAAAGGTTCAAAAGGGAGATGTTATCATTATAATATCTTATGCTACCATGCCTTTTGAAGATGCCAAAAGCTTTAGGCCAACTTTAATTTTCCCGAACGAAGAAACCAACAGACTGGCCTAATTTGAAACTCCTTAAACAGATTCTGAAATACACGGTATTCATTGCTATTGCCGTTTTTCTTTTATATCTAGCCTTTAGAGGAACAAAGTTCGATGAACTTAAAGAGAACCTAGCTCAAGCAAATTATACCTGGGTAGTCATTTCTATAGTAATGGGCTATGCAGCCATTATTAGCCGAGGCTACAGATGGTTATTACTATTGGAACCTATGGGTTACAAACCACGATTTTGGAGTAGCGTTCACGCTGTGGGTTTTGGATATATGTTTAACATTTTTGTACCGAGAGGTGGAGAGTTGGGTCGATGTGGAATAATGAACCGCTCCGAAAAAATTCCTGTAGATAAATTATTCGGAACCGTAATTCTGGAGCGTGTTATCGATTTCGCTTTTTTGATCATCGTTATTACACTGGCATTCATACTTAACATTGACAATTTTCAGCAAATGTTAAGCACCGAGTTAGAAGTAAGCCAGGTTGTAGAAACCAAAACTTCTTTTGATTTGATGATTGACAGTGTATTAAATGTTCTTAAATACATTCTCATAGGCGGTTTTGCTCTTGGATTTTTAGCCGCCATTATCGCCCTTTTATTCTTTAGAAATAGAATTACAAATCACCCTAAATTCAATAAGGTGAGAGAGTTTTGGGATGGCCTTAAGGCGGGGTTCATTTCAATTAAAAACTTGAATAACAAATGGCAATTTATTGGCCACAGTGTTTTCATTTGGTTAATGTACTTCTTAATGGTATATATCTGCTTTTTCAGTTTAAATGAAACAAGCGATTTAACCGTTGCCGATGGATTCTTAGTCATGGCCGCAGCAAGTTTGGGTATTGTCATTCCTGCTCCAGGAGGTATGGGGTCATATCATTATTTGGTAACGTTAGCATTGGTGGTAATCGGAATTGAAAGAAGCATTGGTTTTTCATTTGCCACTATTGTGCACACTTCCCAAACCATAATGCTTTTAAGTTCAGGGTTAATAGGGTTACTCTATTTCAGCTTAACTAAGAAAAAAGATCAAGCAACGAAGTCTGCCGAATAACTCAATCATTTTACTTCTTATACTTGCCCTATGGCGAAAGTTAAAAAGGCGTATTTCTGCAGAAATTGCGGAACCGAGCATGGACAATGGATGGGTCAGTGTAAAAGCTGTGGAGAATGGAACACTTTAGTTGAAGAAGTGATCTCAAGAGGTGACGAGAAAATAGGCACTCCTAAAAACACCAATAACAGCGCCAAGGCATCAAGTAAAAACCTAAACGAAATATCCTTTTCTGAAGAGCATCGCTTCACTTCTTCAAATCGAGAATTAGACCGTGTGCTTGGTGGTGGTATTGTACCAGGATCTTTAGTACTTCTTGGAGGAGAACCAGGTATCGGGAAGTCTACTCTTATGCTTCAAGTAGCGATTAACACGAAAAGAAAGTACTATACATTAGTGGCGAAGAGAGTCAAAAGCAACTAAAGATGCGAGCCGATCGCCTTGGCATCAATAACCCGAACATCTACGTTTTAACTGAAACCTTAACACGCAACATTTTTCAACAGATTGAGGAAATAGAACCTGAACTTGTGGTAATTGACTCTATTCAAACCCTTCAAACAGATATTATAGATGCCTCACCCGGAAGCATTTCTCAAATAAGAGAAACAACAAGCGAGTGGCTTCGTTATGC
>JAOARK010000513.1 GCA_025210575.1 Schleiferiaceae bacterium | reverse complement strand
ATGTTTGACGAAATGTGGAAAGCAGCCGGAATTAATGGCTTGAATGGTCACCGTTCTGTTGGAGGATATAGAGCGTCAATGTACAATGCACTTCCTTTAGAAAGTGTACAAGTATTGGTTGATGTGATGAAAGAATTTGAAAGTAAAGCACAATAAATCTTAAGTAAAATGAAAGTATTAGCAAACGATGGTATTTCGGTTAGTGGTGCACAAGCACTAGAGAAATTAGGTCATGAGTTATTGGATGTTAAGGTTGCTCAAGATCAATTGATTGAATACATCAATAAAAATGGAGTTGAAGCTCTTTTGGTGCGTAGTGCAACCAAAGTAAGAACCGATATTATTGATGCTTGTGAAAGCTTGAAAGTAATCGGTCGCGGTGGAGTAGGTATGGACAACATTGATGTAGATTACGCTCGCGACAAAGGTTTACACGTAATTAATACACCTGCTGCAAGTAGCCAAAGTGTTGCTGAGTTGTGCATGGCTCACCTATATGGAATGGTTCGTTTTCTTCATGATGCCAACCGCCAAATGCCTTTGGATGGTGATAGCCGTTTTAAAGAGTTAAAAAAGAACTACGGTGGAGGTATAGAACTTCAAGGTCGTACTTTGGGTATAATTGGTTTTGGAAGAATTGGTCAGGCATTGGCAAAATTGGCTGTTGGAGTAGGAATGAAAGTGGTGATGACAGATTTGATTGCAGGAAATCAAGTGATCACTAAAGTTTTCTATGATGGCCAGACAGCCGAATTCGAAATCAAGAACCTATCTATGGAAGAGTTGTTAAAATCTTCTGATTTTGTTTCTATTCATATTCCTGGCGGAAACTTGATTAGCAAGGAGCAGATCGAAATGATGAAAGATGGCGCTGGTATTATTAACGCTTCTCGCGGAGGTGTAATTAACGAGCCAGATTTAATTCAAGCTTTAGAAAGCGGTAAACTTCGTTACGCTGCTTTAGATGTATTCGAAAATGAACCATCTCCAGCAATTAAAGTGTTAATGAGCCCTTACATTTCTTTAAGTCCTCATATCGGAGCCGCTACTTTAGAAGCTCAAGACAGAATTGGAGTTGAGCTCGCTGAAAAAATAGATGCTATTGCAAAGGGCGAAGTTTAATCGACTTTGCATGAAAAAATAAAAAGGGCTGCTTATGCAGCCCTTTTTTGTTGGTTATTAATTTCTTTCTTTTCTAAGTGCTAAAGCGTGCTCATACAACTTATAATCTTCAGCATTTAATGCTCTGATCTTCTCGAGCACTTCATTGCTTACTTCAGAACTGTCTTTTTTTCCTGAAGTGGGGTTGACATGAGGAACTTGTTCTACTTTTTGCTTTAAATACTTTGATGCAAAATAGGGGTAGTCTTCCTTTATGTTTTCAGTGATTCCTATGAAATCGAAATTTTCTAAAGGGAATTTCCAAAGAAATTGGGTGTATACGTTTTGTAGCTCTGGAGCGCAGATAAACTCTTCTAATGACCAATTTTCATTGATCATTCTTTGATGCAGAGCCCCCATGTTCTCAGTAGAGTTTTCTTTCCAGAAATAGTAATGTGATAGAATGCGTTCTACCGGATCTCGCATCCAGGTTACAAACTGAACATTCTTCTTGCCGAATAGATTTGAATATTTATAGGGTAGAAAATGTCCATGAATACAATGCACATTTCTGTTCTGTATTTTCCAAATTGGACTTGAAGTTCTTTTGTTGTTTTTCTCAGCTGCACGATGCCTTTCTTCAATTGGTGTATTGATGGGTTGATCATTGTAATCCAGTTTCAAAGCAGCACCAAAATGCTTTGAAAGAAGATTTTTGAAACTGGTTCCACCAGCTTTAGGCATGTGTAATGAGATAAGCATTAATCTACCGGGAAGTATTTGTTTCCATGGTCTGCAATATCTAAAATCAAAGCATCAATTTGCTCTTTAGTTACGTTGGGCATACAAATTACATGGGTCATGCTTTCTTCCGTTGCCAATTGCCATTTTTGAGTAATCTCTTCTGGTTGAGGTGGAAATACCACTGTAATCGCATTTTTGTTCTTCCAACATTGAATTCCATGTTTTTGCATTTCATCCATAGCATATGAGGCAGTATCCCAGCAGCCTTCCACACGTTTCTGTAGCCCTTCTTTACCCATTTTATTAATGGTATACCACAGGAATGCGGGACTGTGTCCGTTTCGTGAACCTGTAATTGTAGTATCTAAACTGCCCGTGTAGGAAATGGCTAGAGCAATTCTATCTCTGTTGGCTTTATTCACAATTGTTACTCCGCATGGTATTGGGCTGCCAATAAATTTATGACCGCTAATGGTAATACTGTCTGCGCCATCGCTCATATCAAAACAAGGTTTTGGTTTAGCAAAAGCGTTGATGATTCCAGACAAAGCAGCATCACAGTGAATGTAATAATGCTGAATGGCAAGATCTTTAAGAATCGCCTTAATTTGCTTGAGGTCGTCTACCGCTTCAGACATCGTGGTGCCAACATTTGCTACAATGATAACCGGGCTATTGCGATGTGTGCTTATAGTCTGATGAAGATCATCATAATCTATCTCCCCATTGTGTTGAGACTTTATAGCAATACTCTCAACATCCAATACATGGATGTTCTTGCGTACACTGTAATGCGTGGAATCGGAATAATACACGATTCCTTTCGGGTATTTCTCTCGGGCGAGGTAAAGGCTATAAAGGTTTCCTTCAGAACCTCCATTAGTAACGTAACCCCACCAGCTGTCTTTTTTTGCTCTAAATAGATCTGCAAAAAATGTTACTACATCACGCTCCATTTCATTAGAGTGCACGCCATAAGTAGAGTCTACAAATGGATCACCTAAATTGTTTAAAGGGTAGTTGAGAAGTTCCGCCAATTCGGCATAATCAAAATCTTTGGATACAGGGTAGCCTAGGAAATTCTCCGTGTTGTCCCGCATGCGGGTGATCATTCTATCTAATCTTGCCTTATCGAGCATTACAGTTTACTTTGCCGCAAAAGTAATGGGAAAACGTGGTTTACGAGCTAACGATTGTCATTCGATTTGCGTAATTATTATATGAGAAAATCTGGTGTCTATATCATATGTTTTGTACTTGCGTTTTCATTTTTAAAAGCTCAGCGGGTTGATTCTGTTAGTTATTTCTGCGTGGTTAACGAACAAGACACTCTGATTGGTCATCATGAGGAATTGCAAGTGCCCAACGGAAAGTTTATCATGTACAAGGTGTTGTATTTTAAAGATGTACCCCACATGTATGTCGTGCATGTAGATGTTAAGGTTGCATTTGATGAAATGAAAGTACGCACGGAGTTTGATGATGTTAAAACTTTTAGAATGGTCTATGGGGAATATCAATCTGGCAAGAGAGTAGGGAAATGGAGATACTTAAATGGTGTAAACAGTTGGAGTTCTTGTTATCAAAGATGGACAGAAAAGGAAGAGTTCTACGCTAAAGATAAGGACAGTGTTTTTGCCACGTTGCATTTGGATTATTTGACCAAAATGTACTTCTCTTCAACTCAAGATTTCAAAAAAGGAGAGGTGTATTCTAGAAATATGAAATCAACTATACTATTTGAGTGCAAAGATGATCTATGTCGTTATTGGCATGAAACAGATAGCGTTCTTTTATTTGAAGGCCCTGAATCGGATATTGATTGGCACTTGATGATGATTCAATCCAATGATCTTGAAGAGCGAATTAAATTTTACAGTAATGCGAAATAAGGAACTACTTCAAATTGCCCGTTTCAAAATTGAATAAACGTAATTTATATAAACCAGGATTAGGGACAAGACTTAATCTTTCTGTAACATGAATTATTTCATTTTCGTGAAAATGAATTCTGTCCTCAGGTTTTAAAAGAAGCAGGGCTGTCTTTTGTTTTTCGTTATAGGCTTCGTTTACGGCATTCACTCTTTTTTGAAGTCTATCTTTTTCAAGTAGATATCGAGCATTCACTTCGCCTTTGGTGTAAAACATGAGTTGGTATTGTCCCAAACCATTGGCCGTAAAAACGTTTTTAATTTTTTCCTTTTCTAGCGTTTCAGATAAAAGGTTCAAACTAGAT
>JAOARK010000512.1 GCA_025210575.1 Schleiferiaceae bacterium | reverse complement strand
CCCTTGGCATCTTTTGGAAATGCTGGGTAAACCACCTTCAACCCCGGAGTATGGGTAAACCAGGCTTCGTTGCTCTGGCTGTGAAACGGACCTGCGGCTACTCCAGCCCCGGTAGGCATGCGAACAACCACATCTGCTTTTTGGCCCCAACGCCAATGCATCTTAGCAAGGTTGTTCACAATTTGCGTAAAGCCTTCCGTTACAAAATCTGCGAACTGCATCTCCATAATGGCCTTTGCGCCATTAATGCTCATCCCTAAAGCTGTACCTACAATAGCTGCCTCGCATAGCGGTGTATTCCTTACACGGCCATGACCGTATTTGTCTACAAAACCTTCGGTTATTTTAAATACCCCACCGTAATCTCCAATGTCTTGCCCCATAATAGCAAGCTCAGGATACTTTTGCATACTTTGATCTAATGCATCGGAGATGGCATCGATCATGCGCATTTCCTTTTGCTTACCTTTTGGTGATTCTAAAGATTGATCAAAAGGGTGAAAAACATCTTTTAACTCAACTGTTTTGTTGAATTCAATTTTGGGCTCGGTATCAGCGGCCTTCACCGCATCACTAATTTCTTTTTTTAATGACTTCTTAAGGGAGTCTATTTCTTCTTGAGTGATAACATCCTCTTCTAATAGAAAGGCCTCAAAGTTATCTACTGGATCCTTCTTAGACCATTCTTCAATTAGGCCTTCTGGATAATATTTTGTGCCACTCGCCTCCTCATGGCCTCTAATTCTAAAAGATTTACACTCCAATAAAACTGGTCGTGGATTTTCTCGAATACTCTCTGCAATAGAAGAAACAGTGCTATATACCTCCGTAATATTATTGCCATCAATACTATGAGCCTCCATGCCATACGCTGGACCTTTTACTACAAAGCTATCGAAGTTAAACTGCTCTCTTGAGGGTGTAGACAAGCCCCATTGATTATTCTCTACAATAAACAGCACTGGTAAACCCCAAACAGAAGCTACATTCAAAGCTTCGTGAAAATCGCCTTCACTTGCTCCACCATCACCTGTGAATACTAGTGTACACTTTTTATCTCCTCTTAGTTTATCAGCTAACGCAATACCATCCGCAACACCAAGTTGTGGACCAAGATGAGAAATCATTCCCACTATATTAAATTCTTGGGTTCCGAAATGAAAGGAGCGATCACGCCCCTTGGTAAATCCGTTTGCTTTGCCTTGAAATTGAGAGAACAAACGCTCTAGAGGTATTTCACGAGAGGTAAATACTCCTAGATTGCGGTGCATCGTGCAAATGTATTCATCGCCTTTCATGGCATTTGCTGCACCTACTGAGATAGCCTCCTGGCCCCAGCCGCTAAACCATTTAGAGATTCTTCCTTGACGTAAGAGAACCATCATTTTCTCTTCAATCAATCTAGGCTTCAATAACTTTTTATAGAGCATACGCAGCTCTTCAGCCGATAGCTCATACTTTTTGTAATCCATTAATAGTCTTTCAAGGTGTGTGCATGGCACACGGAGTTTTGAGTGCGCCAAAATCAATAAAAAAGTGCACACTTATCATTGATTATTAAAAAACTTTGTCTTTACCTTTACTCTAGTTAAAACACTATGAAATGAGTGCAATAGAACAATTGGGAATACCAAGTTTAGACCTATCAGATTTTTTAGATGGAGATGCTAGCCGTAAGGGGAAATTCGTGAGAAACCTCGGCAAGGCTTATGAAGATGTAGGTTTCGTTTCCATCAAAAACCACGGCTTTAGTGATGAATTAAGAGAAGATCTCTATTCTGAGG
Source organism: Schleiferiaceae bacterium (assembly GCA_025210575.1). Classification (GTDB taxonomy): domain Bacteria; phylum Bacteroidota; class Bacteroidia; order Flavobacteriales; family Schleiferiaceae; genus JAOARK01. The sequence continues at coordinate 1,539 of JAOARK010000512.1, read as the reverse complement.
TCAAGAACTTTTTTGCTCTTCAAGAAGATCGTAAAATGAAGTATGAACGTCCTGAACTCAATGGCCAGCGCGGATACAATTCTTTTGGTAAAGAACATGCTAAAGGCAATGACAACCCAGACTTAAAAGAGTTTTGGCAATTTGGACAATGCGTAAAAGATGATAATAACTTAAAGAAGCAATATCCAAAAAACGTATCTGTAGAAGAGTTACCTCAGTTTAATCCTATTGGGATGAAAACTTACAAGAAACTTGAGGATATAGGTACCTATATGCTTCAGGCCATAGCTTTGTATTTAGGTCTTGATGAACACTTTTTTGACAGCAAAGTGAAAAATGGCAATTCTATTTTACGCGCCATTCATTACCCCCCAATAACGAATGAGCCCAAAGATTCAGTTAGAGCAGCCGAACATGAAGATATTAACCTGATAACTCTATTAATGGGAGCAAGTGCCGAAGGCTTAGAAGTACTCAACAAAAAAGGTGAATGGATTCCTGTAACAGCATTACCGGATAGTTTAGTTGTAAATGTTGGTGATATGCTACAGCGATTAACCAATGCCAAATTGAAGAGTACAACGCATAGAGTGGTGAATCCTCCAAAAGAAAAATGGGGGTCATCTCGGTACTCCATTCCTTTCTTTTTACACCCTCAAGCTGAAATGGATTTGACTTGTTTAGAGAATTGTATTGATGATGAACATCCTAAACAATTTACCAATATGACAGCAGGTGAATATTTAGATGAACGCCTTGCCGAAATAGGTTTGAAAGCTTAACAAATTAAGACCCCATCTATTTGGGGTCTTTTTTTTCGCAATATCTTTGCGCCCTATTTTCTTGAGTATGCGCATAGACATCATAACTGTTCTTCCAGACTTGATCAGAAGTCCATTCGAAGCTTCAATTTTAAAAAGGGCCGAGCAAAAAGGTAAAGCCATAGTTGTTCTTCATGATTTGCGGAAATATGGTTTTGGTAAACATAGCCAAGTGGATGATTACCAATTTGGCGGTGGAGCAGGAATGGTTCTCATGATAGAACCGATTCTCAATTGCATTAATGAATTAAAGAAAGAAAGGTCTTATGACGAGGTTATTTACATGACTCCTGATGGAAAGACCTTTGATCAGGATGATGCGAACCAGCTTTCGCTTAAAGAGAATCTTATTATTCTATGTGGGCATTATAAAGGCATAGACCAAAGGCTGCGTGATCATGTCATCACCAAAGAGATTTCAATAGGAGATTTTGTGCTTTCTGGAGGCGAGCTGGCAGCTGCTGTTGTAGCCGATGCCGTTATTAGACTTATTCCAGGAGTATTAAACGATGAGACCTCTGCCCTTACCGATTCATTTCAAGACGACTTACTTGCACCTCCTGTCTATACAAGACCCGCGGATTTCAATGGGTGGAAAGTTCCAGACATACTTTTAAGTGGTAACTTTCCCAAAATTGAGGAATGGCGTCACGAACAAGCCGTTAAACGAACAGAAGAAAGAAGACCCGATCTCCTTGAGGACTAGCTCCTTTTCAAT
>JAOARK010000511.1 GCA_025210575.1 Schleiferiaceae bacterium | reverse complement strand
GTGGCTCAGTAGATGCTACAAAAGCAGCCATGGAAATGGCCGATCATGTAATTGCCCAAGTAAACCAACAAATGCCAAGAACACATGGTGATGGGCTCATTCACATGAGTAAAATTGATGCCTTTGTTGAAGTGGACGAAGCGCTTCACGAAACTATTCTTCCTCCAACTTCTGATGTTGAGGATAGAATTGGAGACCATGTTGCCAGCCTTATTGAAGACCGTTCAACACTTCAAATGGGTATTGGAACCATTCCAAATGCTGTATTAAGTAAGTTAGAAAATCATAAAGACTTGGGTATTCACACTGAAATGTTTTCAGATGGTGTTATTCCTCTAGTTGAAAAAGGAGTGATTAATGGTAAGTATAAAAAGATTCACCCCGGAAAGATTATTTCTGGCTTTGTTATTGGCTCTAAAAAAGTATACGACTTTATAGATGATAACCCAATGGTGAACATCTTGGATATTGCCTATGTTAATAATGTATCGGTAATAAAAAAGAACCCCAGACAGATCTCTATAAACAGTGCTATTGAAGTAGACATCACCGGACAAGTTTGCGCAGATTCTATAGGTACAAGATTTTATTCTGGAGTGGGTGGACAAATGGATTTCATCAGAGGAGCTTCATTGTCTGAGGATGGTAAACCAATTATAGCGCTCCCTTCTATTACCAATAAGAACATGACTAAGATTGTTCCAACTCTAAAGAAAGGGGCGGGTGTGGTAACCACAAGAGCGCACGTTCATTATGTGGTTACCGAGCACGGAATTGCTGATCTTTACGGAAAGTCCATCAAACAGCGAATTAAAGCAATGATCGGTATAGCTCATCCAGATCACAGAGAGTCTATAGAGCGCGATGCTTATGAAATGTATCACCTCTAAAAGGTTAATAAAATAGTTAAGACTTTAAGAAGCCCATGTTCACGTAAAATTATTTTTGTGACATGCGGCTTCTTTTCTTTTTAAGCATACTTCTCTACTCGTTTTCTGCTCATGCTCAGCTTAAGCTGAAGTATGACGTGGAAGCATTTGTTGATATGCAAAAGTTCGAGGTTCATGGAAATGTAAAAATAGATCTGATCAATGAGGGGCAAACCGCTCTGACAGAAATCCCTATTGAGATCTGGCCCAACGCATACCAAAAAAAAGGGACCTTCCTTTCTGAAGAACGCTTGGAAGATCAAAAAACAGATCTCTATTTCGCCAATGGTTTCGATCAAGGGAAGGTAGACTCGCTTAATCTCAACGCTGAAATTTTCTACACAAAGAAAATGGGCACGAGTATCAATTTTGAAGAGGTTAACAAAGGTGAGCTTTACATATTAAAGCTAGACGAACCCTTGCTTACAGGGAATCAGGTAATTATTAGAACGAATTTTAAGATTGACCTTCCCAGCAGTTCATACAATGGTTTTGGTGTAGACCCCAACAGCATACGTCTTTCAAGATGGTTCCCTAGAGTTAGCGGTTATATTGATAGCTCATTCTATCCGGTATTCAATAATCGAGATAGATACTCCTGCCTAAACAAGGCCGATTTTAATATCAAATTAGGGATTGATAAAAACACTAAAATGGTGACTTCTGCGGCATCGATTGAAAAAATTGATGCAGGGAATCTAACATTACATGTTTTTCAAGTAAAACAACAAACAGATTTTACAGCAGTTCTTTTTCCAGGTATTTATGAATTTGACGTGCCTAGTAACTACACCAATGGTAAAGATGTCTCTTTGTATTACGATGGTGACTTCCCTCCAATTCAATTGAATACCGCCTTTAATCAAATGATGCAATTCGTAAAGGGTGAATTGGCTGTTGAGGCCCCAGATAGTTTTAAAATTTTAGTATTAAAAGACAAGAAGGCCTTTGAAAGCGCTGGAAATCTGGTTGTCATTGAAAAAAGAAATTCATCAGATAATTTAGAAGCAGATATAATAGAAGAATGGGTCAAGTTGATCTTTACGGAATACCAACCTATAAATGGGGCTGCACATCCCTGGCTTGTTCATGGTCTTGCTCATTTTTATAAGACTCTTTACTTAAGAACTTATTACCCTGATAAACTCTTTGTGGGTCCCATTGGTCGATCCTTTATCGGTAAATTTTTCGATGCAGATGAGTATCCGGCCGAGTACAGAAACATATTCTTATATCAGTATGTTGCTCGCCAAGCTTTAGATCAACCTCTTTCGGATTCTGCTGCGGCTTTTCCTCGATTTAATTACCAAGCCATTGTAAAAGGTAAAACGGCTCTGAATTTTGAATACCTCAGGCAGTATTGTGGTGAAAGAGAATTTAAAAGGAGCATGCATAGATTTGTTCAATTAAATCAGCAAGGGCATTCTTTCTCTTCTCCAAGCGATCTTATTACTTCCTTTAAATACTATGTGTTCAAGGATCTAGATTGGTTTTTAAATGATCTCTATTTAAGTAAGAAACCCTATAACTACCGCTTGGTTAAAACCGAAAATTGTAACACAGTTTATACAGCGACAATTAGAAATCGAGGCAAAGTAATAGCTCCTTATTCCATTACTGGATTCAAAGACGGCAAGCAGATGCTCACCCAATGGTTCCCAGGACATGAGGGTAAAAAAACGGTTCAAATCCATCTTGAAGATTACGACAAAGTTGTTTTGAATAACACAAATCGTTTTCCAGAATTTAATCAAAGAGACAATCAGTTAAAGACCTCAGGATTATTAAAAAGACGTAAACCTGTTAAACTCCAGTTTTATACCAGTCTAGAAAATCCAAATAAAACTCAAATCTTTTGGACACCCAGTTTAAAGTATAACGCGTATGACCTTTTCTTGATCGGAGCTTCATTTTACAATTCTACAATTGTTCAGAGGCCGTTCACGTACAAATTAACTCCCGAGTTCAGTACTGGAACTTCTAAATTGGTTGGATCTGGATCTTTAAAATACAACTGGACTTTTGATGATTCTTTCGTTCACCAAATAACCGCAGGTTTCTACGGTCGATATTATCATTATGCAGAAGACTTGGCGTTTACAAGATTGAGTCCAGCTCTGAATTTTTACCTGAGAAAACCGAATCCACGATCAAACCTCATCAGGCAAATAAAACTTCGTGCGGTAATAATGGATAAGGAATTGCCTAGTGATTTTGATGGCAACAAATTTGACCTCGATTTTGCCAGTTATCAAGTACTGAATCTTAAATACGTTCAAGAAAACGGACATGTTTTAAGGCCCAATAGACTTGTAGTCAGTGGAGAAATATCCGAGTTATTTTCAAAACTACAGTTCGATTTTATTCAAAGGTTTAGAGTAAGTGCTAACCACACCTTTGCTTTGCGTGTATTTGCAGGTACCTTTTTACACAATCAAAATCCAGACAACGATAATTTCTACAGCTTTGGCTTAAGTGGTACCCGTGATTATATGTTTGACTATTATTTTATTGGCCGAAGCGATGAAACCGGAATCTGGAGCCAACAAATGTTTGAAACCGATGGAGGTTTTAAAAGTCAAACCAATGAATTTAGTAACGAATCGATGCTCGCCATAAATGCGAAAGTTCCTATCTACAGATATCTCAAAGCATTTGCAGACATTGGCTGGACCAATGGAACCTTTGCCTGGGACTATGGTGCGAGTATCATCATTGTCCCAGATTTTGTAGAAGTACACTTCCCTATCCAAAGCTATCAACGTGACTTTTACAAAGAAGCCAATTACTGGGAAAATGTACGCTTTGTACTTAATTTAGATCCTACAGAAATAATTAATAGACTGCGGAGGGGGTATTACTAAGACCTAATATTATATTTGGTTTGACTAACAGAATTTAATCCAAATGAACAGTACCGAATCTAGAATTGAGCAACTCCTTACCTCGCCTGTCTCTTTAAATGCAACCGAAACCATCAAAGAAGGCTGGAAAATGCTAATGCGCGAACCTGGAATGTTTATCGGTTTTGCTCTTATTTCAATGATTATTTCAACCACCGCAGGAATGATACCTTTCGTTGGAATTTTTGCTAGTGTTATTATTAGCGGCCCACTCGCTGCGGGGTACCTTAATGTTTGTTACAAATTAGATAAAAACGAACCGATAACATTTGGAGATTTCTTTGCAGGTTTTAACAAAATAAGCCCCTTTATTGTTGTTTCTATTTTTCAATTTATCATGGTTGGTATTGGGTTTATTTTATTGTTTTTCCCTGGAATCTATTTGGCTGTTGCCTACGCATTTATCTACCCGTTAGTGTGGTTTGGCGGTTTGGAAGGATGGGGAACACTTGAAGCTTCGCGTAAGCTTATTACCAAAATATGGTGGCAATTTTTTGGCCTTTTAATTCTTCTAGTTTTGGTTAATCTATTAGGTCTCCTCGCTTTAGGCATAGGTATACTTTTTACGATTCCGCTCAGTGGTATTTGTATCTACGTAGCTTATAAAAACACAATTGGTTTAGACAATACCGAAATGAATGTAGAAGATCATCTGGTTTAATTAGGCCAAGTTGGACTCCTCCTGTAAAATTATTTTCATTAAGTCTGTCGTAGTAACTATCCCAACTAATAAATCGTTATCAACAACGGGTAAGGCATGAAAATCTCTTTGAACCAAAAGTTCAGCAGCCTCCTTTAAGTTTCCGTCACTGGCAATAGTTACAGGGCTGGACATCATAACATCTTCTATACTCAACGTATTGTACAAAAACTCTTTGTCGTCATCCTCTCCTATACCTTTGGTAAAGCTCAATCTGTCAAGATCTGTAAGACTAACTATACCACATAACTTACCTTCTTTTAGAACAGGAATATGTCTAATATTTTTTGATTTCATCAGGTGTTCAACTTCGTCTAACTTATTATTGTAATGAACAAAAAGGACGTTTTTCGTCATTATATCTGAAATGGGCATATTTAAGTTCATGTCTTCTATGATTTTTGAATTAATGCCGTGAAATTCAGAATAATAAAGTTCAGAAAACACGATGAAAATCATGGTTTCAGAAAAACCAATTTGTACATATAAATGCTCTATATTTAAGGTCTTCAAATTCAAAACACTATGAAAAATCTGACTTTATTTTTTGGAAGAACAATTGCTATTAGCCTAATCGCAATTTTCGGGACCACATCATTATATGCTCAAAAAGGGAGCGGAAATGTGATTAAAGAATCAAGGAATGTAGGTTCTTTTAACGCAATAAAAGTAGGTGGAGCTTTTGACGTTTACCTCAGAATGGGAGACAAAGAAGACGTTACTGTTGTTGCAGATGACAACATCATAAACAACATAAGCACCACCGTATCTGATGGAAAGTTAAGAATCAAGACAACGGAGGAAATCAAGAACCCTACAGAATTAAAAATATATGTTACGGCTAAAAAACTCAATGATATTGATATTTCGGGGGCTTGCGATCTAGACTCGAAGAACACCATTGTTTCAGATGAACTAAAAATTAAAACTTCAGGAGCCTCTGACATTGATATAAGCATTCAATGCACCAAACTTAAAATCTTTACCTCTGGTGCAAGTGACATAAAAATGAACGGAAGTGCAAACTACGTGACAATTGATGCTTCTGGCGCATCTACCATTAAAGGTGAAGGCCTAAATAGTAATGATGCTTATGTTGAAAGTTCTGGCGCTTCTACAGTAAAAATTGGGGTAAGCGAAGTTCTTGAAGCCAAAGCCTCTGGAGCAAGCACAGTTTTATACAAAGGCAACCCTAGACTAAGTGTAAAAGAATCGGGTGCTTCAGACATAAAAAAATTATAATTAAAGTGTGCTAATTAGATGAAAATATGACATTTGCGACTCTTAATTTTTGAGAAGCAAATGAGCAATCCAATCATTGAAAAAGCACAGACCTGGTTAAACCCAGTATTTGATAAAGAAACACAAGCAACGGTTAGCCATCTTATCGAAAACGATATAGATGAGCTAACCGAATCTTTTTATACCGACCTTGATTTTGGAACTGGTGGATTAAGAGGTATTATGGGTGTGGGAACCAACCGCATTAATAAATACACTCTTGGTATGGCTACCCAAGGTCTCTCCAACTACTTGAACAATGAGTTCAATGGTCAGAATATTTCTGTAGCAATTGCGCACGACAGCAGAAACAACTCTAAAAGTTTTGCGAGACAAGTGGCAGAAGTATTTACTGCCAACGGAATTAAAGTTTACCTCTTTGAAGATTTAAGACCTACTCCAGAGTTGTCTTTTGCTATTCGTCACTTAGGTTGCCAGAGTGGTGTTGTGCTCACCGCTTCGCATAATCCAAAAGAATACAACGGCTACAAAGTATATTGGAATGACGGTGCACAGTTAGTACCTCCGCATGATAATAATGTAATTGCTGAAGTTCGAAAGGTTACTGCTGAAGACATCAAGTTTGATTTCGATGAAAATCTAATCGAATACATCGGTAAAGACATTGATGAAGCCTACCTAAGCGAAATGTCAAAATTATCTTTAGGAGATTCTGGAAAAGATAATCTTGATATTGTATTTACAGCGTTGCATGGTACATCCATCACATTGGTTCCTGACGCTTTAAAGAAATGTGGTTTCACAAATGTTTCTCTTGTTGAGCAGCAATCCACACCGGATGGAAACTTCCCTACTGTTCCTTCGCCAAACCCAGAAGAAGGAGCAGCATTGCAAATGGCTGTAGACTTGGCTAATCAAAAAAATGCAGATCTAGTTGTTGGGTGCGACCCGGATACAGACAGAGTGGGAATTGCCGTTAGAAATCTTGAAGGTAAGATGGAGTTGCTCAACGGAAACCAAACAGCAGCGGTTCTTTTCTACTACATTTTACATCAATATAAAGCTGAAGGAAAATTAAAAGGCAATGAGTTTGTTGCGGAAACCATTGTTACCTCAGATCTTATTGAAAAGGTCGCAGATCACTTCGGCATTGAATGTATCAAGTGTCTTACTGGGTTTAAATGGATTGCTGAGATCATTAAAAATGAGGAAGGCAAAAAGAACTTTATTGTTGGAGGTGAAGAAAGTTACGGTTACCTGATTGGGGATTTTGTTCGTGACAAAGATGCCGTAAGCGCAACGGTTCTAATTGCTGAAGCTGCAGCTTGGGCAAAAGCAAATGGAGGTTCATTCTATGAAACTCTAATAGACATTTATCACAAATTAGGGTTCTATCTAGAATCTTTAATTTCTATTAAAAAAGAAGGTAAATCTGGAAAAGAAGAAATCGCAAAAATGATGGAGGACTTGAGAAACAACCCTCCAAAATCAATAGCGGGCTCTGAAGTTATTGAGGTCTTGGATTACAGTCAACAGAAAAAGACAAACCTTCAAAGTGGTGAGGTTTCTAAAATCGATCTTCCAAAAAGTAATGTTATCCAAATTCTTACAACCAATGGAGATAAGGTAACCGCGAGACCTTCAGGTACAGAACCCAAAATCAAATTTTACTTTTCAGTTCAAACGGAGTTGAAAGACAAAAATGAATTTGCTCAAACCAAAGAAAAGCTTGAAGCTAAAATAGAATTGATACAAAAAGAGATGCATTTGGTTTAGGCCCGATGTTCATTTATCTTTTGCCTTTTAATTGCTACTACTGTGGGATTATTTAATCGCTGGAGTCTAAATGTAATCTTTGTTTTTGCCTGTATTATCTACATATTCGGGCTCACCATAGATGTTATAGAAATAGACTCTGCACAGTACGCTAGTAATTCTGGCGAAATGTATAGAACGGGCAGCTACTTAGAAGTCTACCAAAATGGTGTAGATTACCTAGACAAGCCACCTCTAATTTTTTGGACCGCCAGTTGGATGTACGAGATCTTTGGAGTTCACAATTGGAGTTTTAAACTCAGTAGCTTGTTGTTTTCTATCCTAGGAATTATGGCCACTTACAAAATTGGCTACCTCCTTTACAATAAAAGAATTGGTTTTGTTGCCGCTCTAATTCTATTAACCTGTCAAGCTTATTTCATCTACAACAATGATGTGCGCACAGACGCTCAATTAACAGGAGCAGTAAGTTTTGCAGTCTGGCAGCTCATTGCCTATCTCTATACCAAAAAATGGCTCAATCTTGTCTTGGGTTTCATTGCCATTGGAGTTGCCATGTTGGCCAAAGGACCTATTGGTATTATGGTACCGGCTTTAGCCATGGGCTCTTATTTAATTGGTAAGCAACAATACAAGAAGCTCTTCAATTGGCATTGGTTAGTGGGGATTGGAGTAACCGCGCTCGTGCTTCTGCCAATGTCTATAGGCCTCTATACCCAATTTGACGCACAGCCCGAAAAAGAAGTAATCTTTCCCACCGCCAAGGGTCCAGTAATTCGAGATCACGTTAGCGGTCTTAAATTCTTCTATTGGGATCAGAGTTTTGGAAGGATTACCGGAGAGAACTCAGATTGGTCAGATAACAGCGGCTTTGACTTTTTCTTTGGCATTTTTGCTTACAGTTTTATGCCTTGGTCTCTTATTGCTTATTGGGCAATCGTTTGGAGGATTTTTAACGCGGCTAGAGATTTTGCCTTAAAACGCAAAAAGCAAGAGTGGCTAACCTTGGGTGGTTTTGTATTACCCTTTATCGCTTTTTCTCTATCAAAATTCAAACTGGATCATTACATCTACGTTACTTATCCTTTTGCTGCAATTATCACGGCAGAATTCATCTTAAGAGTCATTGAAGAAAAACCTAAATGGTGGGTAAATACGCTAGTGGCAATGCAAAGTTTAGCGATAATCGTAGCAGTAACATTTGCATACATTTTAGCTTCTTGGGTCTTCCCAACTTCAAATATTTTTATTTGGTCGGGCCTGATTATCTTAAGCATCTTAACCTTTTATTTCTTAATTGTTGATTCAGATAAACTTCACAAAATAATTTTGGCAAGTGTCTTTGCCGCATTAACCTTTAATTGGGTTTTTAATCTTCATTTCTATAATCATTTATCTTCTGAATATCAAAATGGTAAGAAGTTAGTAACCTACATTGAAGAGGAAAGTATTCCTAAAGACGAACTGCTGATCTCGACCATGAGTTACGTTTACCAGATTAATTTCTATGCAAAAAGCAATTTTTGGGTGCACCCCATAGAAGACCTTGAAAGCATGGACTTAAATGGTAAATGGGTCTTTGTTAAGGATGATGAATTGGAGACGTTAATGAAGAAGAATCCGAGTTTAGAAATTGTGAAAAGTTTTACAAAGTATCCAATTACTAGATTGAGCACTACTTTTCTTAATCCTAATACTCGAGCTGGTTTATTAACCACCAATTATCTGGTATACATTAAATAAAATCCATGAAGTATTTCCATTTCATATTTGCTTGTGCAATCCTTTTATCTTGTTCTAACCCAAGCATCGAGCCGAAAGTAGTTGACGAACAAGAACCTGAAAAAACCTGGTGGCGCATGGAAATTTCACTAAGTGATTCTGTTGACCTGCCTATTATTCTTTCTTCAGAACCAGGTGAACTCAATTTTACTATACACAATGCTTCCGAGCAAATCCAATTAAAGAATATTCGTCAAGTAGGAGATTCTATTTACATGGAAATGCCTGTTTTCCAATCTGGCTTTGAGGGCATTATCGGAGAAAACGCCATGTCTGGTGAATTGGTAAAATATGACGCTGAGAATTACCGCCTCCCCTTTAAGGCAGAGAAGAATGTTTCAGAACGCTTTAAAATACAAAACCTTCCTTGCTGTAAACTGGCTAAGAAATATAAAGTCACTTTTAGACCTGACCTAGAAAACGCTTACAATGCCATTGGCGAGTTTACCTTAGAGGGAAACAAGGTTACAGGTTCTTTCCTTACGGAAACTGGTGATGCTCGTTTTTTAGAAGGGGTGTTAGATGGAAACACACTTAAACTATCGGCATTTGATGGAAATCACTTATATCGCTATGATGCCTTCTTAGCGGACAATGGAACTATGAAAGGAATCTTTTTTTCAGGAAGATCAAGAGCCGATAAGTGGATTGCAGAGCCGAACGATACTTTTGAGTTAGCAGATCCTGAGTCATTAACTTATTTAAAAGATGGAGAAACAGAAATAACATTTAGCTTTCCTACAACATCAAATGAGATTATAGATTTTAATAAAGAAGCCTATTCAGGAAAAGCGGTAGTTCTCCAAATCTTGGGGTCCTGGTGCCCAAACTGCATGGATGAAAGCCGATATCTTCAAGAGCGATATACTAAATACCACGAGCAAGGACTTGAGGTGATTGGGTTGGCATTTGAAAGAAAACGAGATCAGAATATATCTTTTAAAGCCATTGATAAAATGGTGGAGGATTTGGGTATAACATACCCTGTTGTTTTCGCTGGTAGCACGAAAATCGAGGATCGAGAAAAAGCGCTTCCTCAATTAAATAAGATCATGTCCTTCCCTACCTCAATTTATATCAACAAAAAAGGTGAAGTTGTAAAAATACATACGGGCTTTGCCGGACAGGGAACTTCTGAGTATGATAATTTTGTTAAAGAAACGGATGGTCTTATTGAGACCTTATTAAGCGAATAGATTGTCTAAATCAAAGGCATACCAACTTGAAGAACTGCTTCCTAATCTTAAACAGCGAGCACAGCAAAAGAGAAAGGAAAACAAGAAGTTCTTTAACCGATTAAAATCGGTAAACCCGAAATTGTTAGACCAACAAATTCACGAGTTACATGAGGATGTTTTTGCACAGACCGATTGTTTGAAATGTGGAAATTGCTGCAGAACTACAGGTCCTCTAATATTGCCTAAAGATGTAGATCGATTGGCGAAGCATTTAAAGATAAAAGCTTATGAATTTGAGGATAGATACACCCGAGTAGATGAAGATGGCGACCGTGTATTCAAATCTATGCCCTGCCCTTTTTTAGGAGAAGACAATTTTTGTTCGGTTTACGAACAGAGACCAAAGGCCTGTAGAGAATTCCCTCATACCGATCGCATTAAACAACACCAAATTTTGGAGATTACCAGAAAGAATGTAAGTGTTTGCCCTGCGGTGTTTGAGATAAGCGAGCGACTAAAGCTTGTCCTTCAACAGAAAAGGGCCCGCTAAAAGCGAGCCCCAAACCTTACACATATGAAAAAACTACTACTACTTTACTTCTACTAATTGAGGTGCTTTGGGTTTTGCCTCCTCTTTTTTGGCAAGGTTTATAACTAAAACTCCATTTGTATAGGCTGCATTTACCTCTTCTTCATTCACCTTGTTCTTAGGTAATTTGAAACTTCTTGAAAAAGATGATTTACTAAATTCTCTATAGGAATATCCTTCTTTTTCTTCTTCATTCTTTTTTTCTACTTCAGCAGAAACGGTCAATTTATCTTCATGTACCTTAATGTTGAAATCTGATTTATCAAACCCAGGAACAGATAACTCAACGGTATACGCATCGTCTGTTTCTTTAACATTGTATGCAGGAGCATTAAAGTCTTTTACGAATTCAGAAAGTTCATTTCCAAAAGAGTCATTCATTATATGATTCACCATTTTTGGAAGGTTTACCATTAGTCCGGGATAATTTCTGTGCGTTCTCATAATTCTATTTTAAATTTTGTTGTTTTCTAATTGCGAACGATTGGTGTTTTACAAAGGATTTGCCAATTCTATTTTTAAGCCATATTGTCATTTATCTAGTAGATTAACACGTCACTTTGTCCGAATCAAAAGATTCAACCCGTCAAGTTTTCCTTTTTAAAAGCAGTGTTGTTTTTTAGCCTTATGGATTTCAACCCAATTATTCTTTCAATTCCTATTTATTTTATCCTCATAACAATTGAGTGGGTTTATGACATCCTAAAAAAGAAGCACCGCTATAGATTAGGAGACGCATATGCGAATATTGGTTGTGGAATTTTTGAGCAAGTTACAGGTGTGTTTGCTAAAGTGTTTACAGTTGGGCTTTTTACCATTGTATACGAACAATTTCGAATCACCACAATCCCCGTTAACGGATTTACAATTTTCTTGTTATGGATCTTAATTGACTTCTGTTATTACTGGGCCCACCGTTGGAGTCATGAGATTAACTTCTTTTGGATTGGACATGTAGTTCACCATCAAAGTGAAGATTACAATTTATCGGTAGCCCTAAGACAAGGAGCACTTCAAAAATTTTTCACCGCTCCAGTTTATCTTCCACTGGCGGTTGCTGGTTTTAGTCCCAAATGGTTTCTCTTTATCGGTGCCCTCAACACAGTATATCAATTTTGGATACATACGGAAAGCATCAAGAAAATGGGATGGTTTGAATATGTTTTCAATACTCCATCTCATCACAGAGTCCATCACGGGAAAAACCCAAAATACATCGATAAGAATCATGCAGGCTCTTTAATAATATGGGATAAATTGTTTGGTACATTTCAAAAAGAAGAAGAACACCCCACTTACGGAATAACCAAAAGTGTGAAAACTTTTAATCCCATTTTGGCTCATGTAAAAGCAATTGCGGATCTAGTTACAGATGTAAAATCACAGAAAGGAGTGAACAAATTCAAAGCTCTTTTTTATAGCCCAGGCTGGGTAGAAAGAAAAAAAGAACAACATCTTGATAAAGTAAAGTTTCAGTTTTCATTGAATAAAAAGATGTCTACTTACTTTTTTATTCAAGCAATGCTCTTGCTCATTTTTACAGCCTATTTTTTGTTTCAATTCACTTTTATGAACGCCAACAATCAAGCAATAGCCACCACATTTATATTGTTCAACCTATTCTCATTAGGTTGGTTCTATGAGTCTAAAAAGCACGCGAAGGTTGTTGAGGTAATGAAGTGGGTTCCGTTTGTAATCTTTGCGTTTATTATGAACAATGAATTACTCTGGCCAGCCACAATCATTTCTTTGATTTCAATTTCACACTTGTATTATTGCACAAATTCTAAAACCTCCCCCATTGAAAACAAAGCAGTTTAACCGACTATATTTTTCTCTTCTACTCACCCATCTATTTCTATTGTTTATAGAACCAGACCATAGTTTGGTGGCCATAACTAAGCCTACCTTACTCATTAGTTTAATTGGGTTTTACATTCAAAATGGGTTTAAGAACCTATTTTATCCACAAAAGTTATTTGTATTTGGTTTAGTATTCAGTTTACTTGGCGATGTTCTACTTATCCAGGACGATCTGTTTATCTATGGATTAGGCGCCTTCTTAATTGCGCAACTTTGCTATACATTCGCCTTCATTCGATCAAACTTCAACCAGAAAGGATTGGTTCAAAAAAGGCCACTATTTGCCACCCCAGTTTTAGCCTTTCTAGTGGTAATGATTTACACGCTTAAACCCATGGTGGGAGAACTATTACCCGCTATCGTTTTATATGCAACCGTGATTTCATTGATGCTACTTACTGCAATTAACCGCTTCGGTGTTGCACAAAAACAAAGTGCTCAATTCGTTTTCTGGGGCGCTTTACTCTTCGTATTATCAGAT
>JAOARK010000510.1 GCA_025210575.1 Schleiferiaceae bacterium | reverse complement strand
CTTTTTGAGGAATACATTAGAATAATAAAAGCTAATTAATTGTGGTCCTTTCCCTGTGCTCGCTTGGCGCGCAACACTTTCCTTGTATTCACCTAGGTTTCCGCTCAAGTAGAAAGTGCCTTCTTCTTCCAACAATTTAAAAATGTTGGAGAAAAGGTCGAGTACTTCATTTTTATTCAAGTAGGGAATGACGAATCCACAAAGGACACCGTTAAACTGTTTCTTGATTTCGAGAATATCTTGACAATTCAACTGTCTGTAAAGCGCATCTGGATTTTTCTCTTGAGCAAGGTGAAGCATTTCTTGTGCGGCATCCGTACCCCAATGCTTTTTAAGCTTTAGTTTTTGACGAACATAGAAACCTAAGTTTCCGGGACCACAACCAATATCCAGAATAGAAGCCGGTTGTGTAATTTCCTCACAGAAAACATCCAGACCTTTGTTGTACGCATCTACACCAAAGTACTTTTGCGAATAAAGCTCAGCATGCCCACCAAAAACTTCTGCGATATTTTTGGTGTCATTTTTCAATTAATACATGGTATTTGGGTTGGCACTTTTTTTAGGAATCTGTTGAATTGAATCCCAGTGCTCAACGATCTTTCCATTTTCATCGAAACGGAAAAAGTCCATGGTAATGTATTGGTCATTACCAGGCCAGGTTTGATGCGTATGCAGTGCGACCAAATCACCCTCAGCAACACTTCTTACAAAATCAATTTGTTTTTCAGGGTACTCGTGTTGCATGCGTTCGAAATAATCAATAAAACCTCTGGTTCCATCTGCAACATCTGGATTATGTTGAATGTAATCCTCACCTACAAATTGCTCAACAGCTTTCGCTGGGTTGCCTTCGTAAGCCATTCGATAGAAGGTAATGGCGTTTTCTTTGTTTTTTGCTAGTTGATTCATGCGTCAAAATAGTATTGTCTAATGAGTTTAACTAATAAGATAAAGATAGCCCCCAACACCCATTTTACCCAGTAGTTATTTTTGGGTTTAACGTTAGGGTCAAAAGACTCAATTTTAATTTTTGGGATTTTAGATTGCGTATATCTGAAGCCCAACATTTTTGTGTCATCCAGGTCATCTTCAAAATCCAGACGTTTGCCAAATCTTCTTTTCCAAAGTTCAAATACAAACTCTTCGCCCATTTGATCCTCCCAATAAGGGTCTTGAGGGTCCTCAGGGTTCGGATAAAATCGGTTTCCATTCTTAAGAAAGGAATCTTTAAGTAAGACTTTTTCCTCTTCAAGCGGTTCTCCTTTTTCCATTACAGTGCCTTCATCAGCGGCACCCATTCTTGTTCTAAGTCGGTATTCATCTTTGCTTAAGGCATATCCCCAAAAATTGGTCACGCTGTGTAAACTCAAAGTCAATATTTCCGTATTGGGAAAGAGCTTTGCCATTTTCTTTTCAATGGCACTTGGTTTGTGCCTTTCTGGAATCTCAGCAAAGGCTTGATCTGTTAATATGAGTTTATCTCTGAATTGGCCAATATAAACTGTGCCCATATCAGGGAAAATTGCTTTTGCTGTCGAAGTAGTTTCTATTTCTTCCAAATTGGAATAACCTAATTCTTCTAAGAATGGTTGAGTGTCTGCGTTAGAAACAACTGCACCGATCATGGGAGCATCAACAATAATCATCGAGCACTTCCAACCCATATTACAATTTTACAATGGTATTTAATGTGAGTTCAATGGCGTTATCCACCGTCTTCTCTACTTGTGTGGAAAATTCTCCATTCATGCGGTTCGCTAAAATGGCATTTACAGAAATAGCTTCATGGCCTAGAACTTCCGCCAAGCCATAGATCCCTGCTGTTTCCATTTCTATGTTCGTCAGCCTCTCATTTTGAAAACTGAATTCAGCAAGTTGCCTCATAAGGTCTGGAAAAGGGTGTTTGAATCTTATAGCTCTTCCCTGTGGTGCATAAAACCCAGGCATGGTTAAGGTTGTTCCATAAACGATTTCATCATCATTAAAGAGTTCAATGAGTTTAGAGGAGGCATTGGTGTAATAGGCAAGAGGTACGCGATTTTGAAGTTCTTCTCTCAATTGCATTACAAATGGATGGTCTTGCTCGATTTTATCATGATAAAACCCAAGCAATCCATCGAAGCCTACTGCGGCTCGACTTAAAAGAATGGAATCGATTGGAATTGCAGATTGAATGGTTCCTGAGGTTCCTACACGAAAAATGGATAATGAAGTATGATCGGCTTTTATTTCTCTTTTTTGCAAATCGATGTTCACCAACGCATCTAATTCATTTAAAACAATGTCAATGTTATCGGTTCCTATTCCTGTAGAAATTACCGTAATTTCTTTTCCCTGATAACTGCCCGTATGTGTTAAGAATTCACGGCAACTTTTTTTTACGCGGATATGATCAAATTTATCGGTAATCATACTAACCCTTTCTGGGTCTCCCACCGTTATGATGGTAGAAGAAATATCTTGTGGTAAAAGGTTAAGATGGTAAACCGATCCATCTGGGTTTAAAATGAGTTCTGAAACCGATAAGTTGTTTGTCATTTGGAATAGTTTATTAAGCTACTTTTGCCGCGCATAATCAAATTAATTAAAACGCTTTTTATGAGCTCCGAAACTAAAAAAATTCTTGTCCCTGTAGGGTTTTCAGACCAGTCGATTAACGCTCTAGATCAAGCAGCAATGTTTGCTAAACCAATAAATGCAGAGATTGTTTTGCTTTCTGTTGTTGAGTTGAACGGATTATTCCAAAGAGTTTTTTCATCTGATGAAAAAATCAATGGAATTAAAAAGGAGGTTTCTGATAAGCTCGATAAAATAGCCGAAGAGTTTGAAGCGAAGCATGGTTTAAAGACCACAACTATGGTTGCGAATGGTGTTGTTTATGAAGAAATTGGGAAAGTAGCTGAGTTGTTGAAAGTTGAGCTTGTGGTTATGGGTACCAATGGTAAGATAGACAACAATAAAAAGAAAGTAATCGGATCGAATGCTTACCGTGTTGTAAGTGCTGTAGAACCACCTGTGGTTACTGTAAAAGGTATTGACATGAGAGAAGAGATCAATACGATTATTTTCCCTCTTGTGGCCGATAGAAGATCTAGAGAAAAGGTTGGTAATGCCTTGCATTATGCACGCATGTTCGATGCAGACATTAAAATTATTGCTGTAGCGAAATCTAAAGATGAGGCGAAGAAGTTGTTGCCTAATTTGCAGCAGGTACAGAAATTCGTTAGTGATGCCAAGGTAGCTTGTGACGGTGAGCTAATCGTTGCAGATAAGAAGAAAGTACATGAAGTGATCTTTGATTACCGAAAAACAAATAATGGAGACATGATCATCATTACAGAAGATGGTGATGATTTCAAAATTGGATTGGGTGCTACTGACGTAGAAAAAATCATTTACGGTGCTGAGGCTCCTGTAATGAGTATTACACCTACACATACAAAATTCGCCAATCAATTTGAGGGTTGGTAGACTTATGATGTTCAAACAAAAAAGGCTGCATCATGCAGCCTTTTTTGTTTGATAATATTCGAATTCAGAGCTTTTCAAGTTTCATATCCCAGCAGGCATAGATCCCAGCATTTCCGCTAAAAACTATACAGTCAAGAAGAAAGAGAGAGTCTTGAGTAAAGGTTATCTGTCTTAAATAACCTTCATTATATATTCCATGCACGCCAATTTTAATGTCATTTAATGCCCTTGTACCAGTAGAATCTAATTCCATGTGGAATGTTATGCATGAGTCTTTTGACGAGCGTTTAATCTCAACATATGCGTTCTCTTTATAGTAAATTGGGTCGTATGGATGAGAGAAAGCGTACTCACATGTGCCAGCATAGGCGCCAATCCATTGTTCTAAATATTCATTGGGGTTTGTTGTCTTATTGATTTCTTGACCTACTTGTTCTTTCTTGCAACTCAAAAAAGACAAAAGTAAAAGGCTTAACAGTATGGTTCTCATGTTTCTAGCTTTTCTATTCAAGATACAAAATCTGTGAGGATATAAACTGACCTTCATCACTTTTCATACCCAACTACCTTGACTAGAAGCTCGCTAACTCGGGCCGCTGGATCTTCACGTATTTTCTTTTCATCAATGGCCACCATTTTGAACAGCCCTTCAAT
>JAOARK010000509.1 GCA_025210575.1 Schleiferiaceae bacterium | reverse complement strand
GCAATCCTGTATTAACAGGCCTGGAAATGCACAAATCTGCAACATTTTCCTCAGGAAAATTCCCTTGTCGACTCCTCTCCATCCACTCCAGAAACTCCACGAAAAAGTGACGAGATTCGGAAAGACAACATGTGGCCAGGTTAGAATTCATATTTCCACAATTTCCCATATCCGGGGAACAAAAAATCTTGCCGCGGAAATCAGCAACAGATAGTAACAATAAAAAAGGAACAATTTTGGATGCCGCGCGGCCGCGCCTCCTTCATGCGCGCCGCCGCCGGGTAAAGGTGCACCGCTGGGAGTGGACCGACCTGCTTTCGGTTCTTCGAAGGGAAAGCTGACAGATCAAACCTGCTACAGTACCATACACTACCAACACATGAATGATTCTCACCTCACAAAATGACCTTTGGATGCTTTTGGAAACCAACTGTGCATCTTGATCCAAACATTCAAAAGGACAAATAGTCCATCTTTACCAATTGTGAGGCTCCGTGAAGTTGCCGAGTGATGTCAAAAATTGCCCCAGAAATGATCGAAATGATCGAAATCATGGCTACCTCTTCCTCTTCCTCATTGTTCCGCTTCCAAATCATTTACAATATTCACTTAGGAATGCCGTGAAATTGTGAACTTTTCTGAACCATTTTTTGACGCTCTCCCGCTCTCCCAATTTTTATGGGTTTTTGCCACGGAATCTTGAGTCGGACCGGGAGCAGGTGCCCCAACCACACACCAGAAATATATGTCCGGTAAACTAACAGTTTGCTACGGAAAATCGCCACTTTTTACAGGTAAATTATGAGTAATTCAACGAACTAAATGGGTGATGTGAAAATTGCTATGTGAAATCATCAGCACATGCTAGTTTCCCCAAGCTACCATGTTGCCTCGTACGTGGGAATCATCCCTGCCCTCGAGCATAGCAAGTGGTTTTCGCAGCAATGATCGGCGGTATATAGTGATTGCCCGAACTAGTCATAGCTGTCATAGTTCCATCTTATCATGGATTGAACAAGGCCATTTTTAATGGGTAAATCAACTATAAATGGCCATTTTCAAAAGCAAACTGTTGAATTACCAGAGGGTATCTCATATTTTCACATCCCTGATAAACTCACCTCCAAGTGAAGGAAAGAACAGTGTATACACACTCTGGAGAAAATTTCATCAAAATATAATCAACCATCATGTTTAAATTGGTATAAGTCCTGTTCCCCTCCTAGAAACCTTGCTTTATATTTTTTTCCGGCCATGGTCGCTAAAGCGTCCGTGGGCCGGCACTGCGACAGCTTAAAATTGTCGTGCGAGAGCCATTTGGTGGATTCGCCTGTTTTGCTCGTCCGTGTTTAAATAGTCCATCCGTCCGTTCGTAAGTTTGTTCCAAATATGTTTATGGGTGAAGTGGCGCCATTGTTGCATAGGCGCTTCTACCCTCCTTTTACCAATCGGATATGCGTTTGCTGATTGAGGAGAATAAACTACTTGTCTCATTGGGTCCGAGTCTGTTGCTCTCAAAAGGTGTCCAGATAGTTTAACTCGTTTGTCCAAAAGAAGTTCGGAGAAAAGTTTCACTTCGTGCCCAGCTTTTTCGGAAGCCATTCTGAGTACAAATTCGTTGGTGTTTCTTCTGTTAACAAATGTGGGCTCTAGATTTAATATAGATCTAAGCCCTCGAAGTTGAAACGTGTTAATCTTGTTTAGCATTGCCTGTGTCAAGTGTACGGTTTCAAGACCATAAATCAGTTTGTTTTGAATGACAGCCTGATAAACGCGTAGTCTCCAACCAACAGTGCAATTGGATGCTTTCCAAAAAGGTTTTAATTTGGTCCAAGCAGCCATCGTCTGCTGCATTCTGTATCCGATTTCTTGTCTCATGTTCATACTTCGTGTGATATGATGTCCTAAGTATGTTGTTTCAGTGCATCTACAAAGTTTGGTCCCATCTGCGAATCTGAGATTATTGTTCCCATTCATAGCGATATAGGAACACTTGCCTCTGTTCAATTTAAGGCCAAACTGCAGTGAAACCCGTTCAACAGCCCAGAGAATTCTATTGGCAGAATAAGTATTGGTGGCTAGGAGTACAGTATCATCGGCATAGTAAATTCGATCGAAGCTGATACCTGGCTTTCTGGTTCCTAAAGTGCGTCTGTCTAGGTGGTAATTAACATCATTATCAATCACGCTCATGACCAGAACAAATAAGTAAGGCGATAGAGGACATCCTTGACGTATACCTGACCTTTGGCGTTTGGGCAACGACTTACCAAATTCGTCTTCAACGAAGAAACAGGGGTTACGGTAGCAGTTTTTGATGACTTGAATGAAATGGTCGTGAATTCCAAGCCTGTTTAACGCTATGTAAAGTTTGTCGTGTTGTACCTTATCGAAGGCTTGTTTCCAGTCAAGAAAAGTTATAATAAGATTTGAACCCTGTTGTTCTGCGATATCTTGCATACGCCTAGTCAAAAACAGTGCATGCGAGGTACTTCTAGATGGCCTAAACCCATACTGTGTTTGCGTTAACGTGTCCTCTAATACCACCTGAAGCCTCTGCCGTATCAGAATCATGTAAAGCTTGTAGAAAGAATTTAACAATGATATAGGTCTGTAGTTCGCTGGATCGTCTGTATCTCCTTTCTTATAGATGGGCACCACGCGAGCAAAAAAGAGATCTTCAGGGGCATATTGGTTACCCCACCATAAGTTCACAAGACGGAGAAACCAAGTTTTGTTTTCAGAGTTCAACCAAGAGAAAAGCTCCATTATAACATTGTCCGGTCCCGGTTGCTTGTTCTTTTTGGAAGAAGACAAAGCAGCGTCAAACTCTGTCATAGTAAACGGTCTCAAGTCAAACAAATGTCTGAAGTCCTGTATTCGGTCCGTCCGGTCAACAAGTGTGTTGTTGTCATTTGTCCAGTGTTTGTCCTGAAGATAAGTGGCAATTGCTTCTGCCCTATTACGCGGCGCTACATATTCTCCTTGGAGATCCTTCATGTGGATGAACCTTGGCTGTTGTTCTTTTTTCAATTTTTTGACACCCGTCCACTTTTCTCTTTGGTCCGGAATTTCTCTAATAGAATCAAAAACAGCACGTCTTTTGTCTCGCCTAGCTAGATTCTTGATTTTATTTGACAGTTCCTGAACAACTCCAAGGTTCCCACTTTCATGCGCCTGTTGTCTTTCAACAATTTTCTGCCAAGTTTCTTGTGATAAATATTCTTGCCTTTGATTTTGGTCAATTTTGGTTAAGGTTTGTTTTGCAGTCTCTATGATACAATTGGAGATTTCACTCCAAGCAGTTTCTGAATTCATCACCAAATTGTTGAGTCTCCGTGTCAGCAATTCATTGTAATGTACAAATTCTGCTTGCGTCGGTTGCCGAAATTTAGGGGCCCTTGATTTACTATTTTTATCAGCAACCAATCTTACACCAACCTTAGCTTCAACAATATAATGATCAGAAGGAAAAAAGATGTCAGTTCTGGCTGAGACATCCCTACAATTTTTCTGCCATTTTTCGGCAACCAACCAGTAGTCAAGCTGTGCATACTTCCGAGGTGTCCATTCCGGACCATGTTCAGTTGTGTTCTCGCGAAAAGTACAGTAGTTCATCGCTTGTTTTCTAAAACAAGTGTTCAAAATTCTGAGGCCGTCCTGTAGACAATAATTTACGAAAAGAGACCTATTTTCCAAGGTGTAATCACTAACTTGTTCTAAATACTCACAGCCTTATTAAAATGCAAATTTCAAAGGATAAAATAGCACCCAAACAATTTTTCAAGGGGGGAAGCTCATGAGCAACTCAAATCTTCAATAGTATGTTTGTTTTGGGGGATCGGTATTGTGCCCTACTTCATCTTGGGTGTTTTTATCATAAAATCCTGTGTCCCTTTCTTTGGTAAAGCTGAGGTAACTTACTTAGCTTTCATCTGGAACTGGAATCCTATCTTTTCAATTGATTTCTTGGAAGGTTGAAGAGAAAAATCAACTGAAAGTAAATTGAAATCAATTAAAATCATTTGTTCTCAATGGATTTCTGGAAGGTTTAAAAGGAAAATCAGTTTAAAGTACTGTAAATTGAAATCACTTGACATCAGTTAAAATCCGTTCTTATCAATTGGTTTCTTGAAGGTTGAAAAGGAAATCAATTGAACGTAAATTAACATCAATTGAAATCGATTGAAATCGTTTCTTATCAATTGATTTCTTGAAGGTTTAAAAGGACAACCAGTTTAAAAGGAAAATCAATTGAAATCAACTGAAATCCTTTCATATCAATTGATTTCTTGACGGTTTAAAAGAAACATCAATTGAAAGTAATTTAAAATCAACTAAAAGTAAATTGAAATCAATTGAAATTCTTACTTAATAAGATCATGATCCAAAACTATTCCACACTATTCCAACCCTGACCCCCAAAACTTACCAGCCTAAAGAGACACCCTCTATCTTCTGATCTGGAAGGGTTACTGTTCATGGTCCCCAAATTCAACCGTTGCCACCAAGCCTCGAAGTCTGGAACTTGCCAGCGGCACGGTAGAACTGAAGGGGCACAGCTGGCAAAAACATCAAGAAATATTGGTTTAGTTTTCTGCTACCCTCTTGTTATTTAACATAGCCATGGAAAATCCCTTATGAATGGAGGT
>JAOARK010000052.1 GCA_025210575.1 Schleiferiaceae bacterium | reverse complement strand
ATATACGATGATCGGCTTCGGTGAAACTTCCGCTAAAGCTTTGTAATGCTGATAAATACCCTCTTGTGTAGGTTTGTTGTAGTAAGGCGAAACGGACAGTATGGCTTCTATCCCTTCTAAATTTGCAGATTGAATAGAATCGATTATCGATTGAGTATCGTTACCTCCTATTCCTAAAACTACAGGGACGCGACCATCTGTAGCTTCAATTATCGTTTGAGTAACCTGATTTTTTTCTTGAGCGTTTAATGTGGCACTTTCTCCAGTAGTACCCATAGATACTAAATAATCCACGCCACCTAAGATGCAATGATTCACCAATTTCTTCAATCCTTCAAAATCTACCGATTTATCTGCATTAAATGGTGTAACTAAAGCTATTCCAGTTCCTCCTATGTTCGCTCTCATTCCTTTGTTATGTTTTTTAAAAAATGTTCAATTTCATTCACCAACAGTTCTTCATTATTGTTGGCCTTTTCTACCGTTAAATCGAAGTAAGGTTTGTTCTTCAAAACCCCTACTCTCAATCCTGCTTTAACCGACAGCAAAATAAAATCATTTGGGCTCTCTAAATCTTCTCCCAAATCAATTATTACATCATAATTGCTTTTAGTTAAATCTTTTACAACCTCCTTTTTAGGAAAGCCCTTCCAATTCAATTGATTTTGAAAACAGTAGTTTTTTGTGGGCTCTTCGTTTTTGGCTAATTTTTTAGTGACTAATCCAAATGTTGCTGTTTTAATGCCATGGTCTTTGAGCATCTTTTCTAGTAACAAACACAAAGCAACCTTGTTGGGGCTATTGTTACTGAATAAGATGAGGCAGGAACTTGCTTTATCTAATCCTTTATACGCGATGGTATTAGATTGAGCTGCTAGCTTTTTTAGTTCTTTGTTTCTGAAGTACTTTTTCATTTTCCCGATATCATTACTTCAAATTCATTTTCAGAAATAATGGTTACACCCAACTTTTCGGCTTTAGCCTTTTTACTTGGTCCCATTCCATCTCCTGCAATGATGTAATTGGTTTTACTTGAAACTGAACTTGCGATTACTCCGCCATTCTTCTCTACAAGGTTCTTGATTTCTTCTCGGCTGTATTTACTAAATACACCAGAAACAACAAACTTCAAACTTTCTAATTTTTGGCTTGCTCCTTCTTGTTCTTCAATGGCAAATTGCAATCCAGCTTCTTTCAAACGGTTAATAGCGGTAATATTTTCCTCTGAAACAAAGAAGTTTACCACAGATTCTGCAATCCGATCACCAATCTCATCTACGGTAACTAGCTCTTCCTTCGAAGCTGCGATTAAGGCATCTATAGTTTTGTAATGCTTAGCCAATTTCTTTGCCACTGTTTCACCTACATATCTTATCCCTAATGCAAAAAGCGTTTTCTCAAAAGGTATATTTCTGCTTTCTTCAAGTCCTTTGAGAATATTTAAGGTGGATTTCTGTTTAAACCCTTCTAACTCTAAAATCTGCTCTTCTCTTAGTTGATATAGATCAGCATAGTCTTTTACTAGACCATGCTCAACAAAAGTGTCTATAGTCTCACTTCCTAAACCATCAATATTCATGGCCTTTCTACTGATGAAATGCTGAATTCGCCCTTTAATTTGTGGAGGGCAGCCCACGTCATTAGGGCAATAATGTTGTGCTTCCCCTTCTTTTCTTACCAAGGTAGTTGAGCATTCTGGGCAATTTTCAATAAAGGCAACGGGCTGGAGACTTTGATCTCGATTATTAGTGTCAACTCCAACTATTTTAGGGATGATCTCTCCCCCTTTTTCTACAAACACATGGTCTCTAATGTGCAGATCTAGTTTTTCGATTTGATCCTTATTATGAAGTGAAGCACGTTTAACAGTAGTGCCAGCCAGCGATACAGGTTTTAAGTTTGCTACCGGTGTAATTGCACCTGTCCTTCCTACTTGATAAGTTACCTCCTCAAGAATGGTACTTACTTGCTCGGCTTTAAATTTATAGGCAATGGCCCATCTTGGTGCTTTTGCGGTAAATCCAAGCTCCTGTTGTTTTCTAAAACTGTTTACTTTAATAACAATCCCGTCAATTTCAAAAGGGAGATTGTTTCGCTCCTTGTCCCAATAATCTATAAATGACCAAATTTCTTCGATATTCTTAGCTTTTCTTATGAAATCAACATCTGGTTGTGGAGTTTTGAATCCCCATTCAGAAGCTTTTAGAATACTATCGTAATGATTTTCAATCGTTTGATCTTTTGTAACCACATAATACAAGTAGGAATCTAGAGGCCTTTTGGCAACAATGGAACTATCCTGCATTTTCAAGGTCCCTGCTGCTGAGTTTCTAGGGTTTGCAAACGGTTCAAAACCCAACTCAACACGATCTTCATTTAGTTTATTAAATCCGTCTAAAGTCATAAAGATCTCTCCTCTTATATCAAAATCAGTAGGGAAATCACCTTTCAATTTCAAAGGAATGGAGTTGATCGTTCTGACATTTGTAGAAATATCATCCCCTTGAGAACCGTCACCTCTGGTTACCGCCTGAAATAACTCTCCGTTCTTATATGTAATACTGATTGCAGCTCCATCATACTTAAGTTCACAAACAAATTCTAGTGCGTCATCAAATTGCTTTTGAGCGCGAGTTATGAATTCCTCTATCTCTTCCTTACTGTACGTGTTAGACAGAGAGAGCATGGTATTTCTATGTTTTACCGTATTAAATTCTTTGGTGATCTGTCCTCCCACTCTTTGAGTAGGTGAATTAGAATCAAAAAACGTTGGATTTTCCTTTTCTAGAGACTCTAGTTCTTTGAGCTTCATGTCAAAATCAAAATCCGATATCGTTGGTTGAGCTAGAACATAATAGCGATAGTTATGTTCATTAAGCTCCGTTCTTAGCTGCTCTATTTTTTCTTGAATAGTCATTTAATTCACTAATTCTAATATTCTGTATTTCCCTTGTAAATCTTTATGAAATAATGATTTATACGTATAATATTTAAGTATAACTTCAAGTTCTGATTTGTAATCTTCATGGATTTCAAAATAGATTCTCCCTTCCTCTGATAAATGGCTTGTTGCAAATTCAAGAATGTGACGGTAAAAAATGAGTGGATCATTATCTTCCACGAAAAGTGCTAAATGCGGTTCGAAATTAACAACATTATCATTCATTACAGATTTGTCAGATTCAGGTATATAAGGTGGATTACTCACTATGACATCATATTTCGGAAAATCCATTTTTAAATTCAGAATATCCGCCTCTATAAAATAAACGTCTGCATCATTTGAACGCGCATTTTCTTTAGCAACATTTAATGCGTTACTGCTTACATCAAGAGCTGTAAACTCTCCAGAAAGGTTCTTAGCTAAACTAATTATAATGCATCCACTTCCAGTACCGATGTCCAGAATGTTGATTTCTTCTTTTAGAGGCGCTCTATTAATAATTAAATCTACCAACTCTTCTGTTTCTGGACGTGGAATAAGCGTATGTTTATCGACAAGAAATTTCAAACCATAGAAATAAGTACTACCAATTAATTGCTGGACTGGTTTGCCTTTTAATAGCTCCGATAGGTATTCATCAAATAATGAATACTCTTCGTCTTTCACTTCTAGTTCTTTATTGAGTTCAAACTTTATTCTAGTCCACTTTTTAAGATGCTCTAAAATGAGAAAGAATATGTTCTGAGCTTCCCTCCTGTCATATACTTGAGAAAGCTTATCAATAAATTGAGATGCGTAAACTTGATGTGTCATTCGGAAGCAAAAATACTACACAACGAATGTTTAATAATTATTGTACCAAGTCAATCTTTCAAGTTTTACTTTAATATCTTTGCCTTGATTAAAATGAGCCATAATCCGGACATCTTTATGCAACGTGCCATCGATTTGGCATACTTAGGAGAAGGGAGAACGACTCCTAACCCGAAGGTTGGTTGCGTAGTTGAGTATAACGGTAAGATTATTGGTGAAGGGTATCATCATAAGGCAGGTGAGCCTCATGCTGAAGTTAACGCCTTGAACAGCGTTAAAGACAAAAATCTACTTTCGGAAAGTAATGTCTATGTCACACTAGAGCCATGCAGTCATTTTGGAAAAACCCCTCCCTGCAGCGATTTGCTGATTTCACAAAATGTTAAGAAGGTTTTCGTTGGTTCAAAGGATCCTAACCCAAAAGTTGACGGAAGTGGAATTGAAAAATTAAAAAACGCTGGAATTGAGGTGATTGAAGGTGTTTTAGAAAAAGAATGTTCAAAATTAAATCGTGATTTCTTCTCACGGTTCCGCTATTCAAGGCCATTTATTGCATTAAAATGGGCAGAATCAGCAGATTTTTTCATTGACCCTAGAAATGACATAAATACAGAAGGGCAAGTTCGCGTGTCTAACTTTGAAAGTTCAGTACTTACGCACCGCTGGAGAAACGAATTTGATGCTATACTCATTGGAAACAAGACTGCGGGTATAGACAACCCTAGCCTTACTACTCGTAAATGGCATGGGAAAAACCCTTTGAGAATAA
Source organism: Schleiferiaceae bacterium (assembly GCA_025210575.1). Classification (GTDB taxonomy): domain Bacteria; phylum Bacteroidota; class Bacteroidia; order Flavobacteriales; family Schleiferiaceae; genus JAOARK01. The sequence goes on along the minus strand of JAOARK010000052.1, from coordinate 4,823 downwards.
TCCTGGATCGAACCTTAAAACTTAGCTCGTCATTAGAAGTGTTTAATGACGGCTTAGAAACTCTGGTCTTAAATGAAATTGTTGAGAAAAAAAAAGGGTTTACCCAATTCTTAAAGCTAAACTTTAACAGTTTTAAGGAAGATTTCGTTACCACTTTGAACAAATTTGAGATTAATAGTTTGCTTGTAGAGGGAGGTGGTCAGACTTTGCAACGTTTAATCGATCTAGATCTATGGGACCAGGCGAGAGTTTATCAGAATAATGAAAAATTCTATAATGGCACTCCAAGCCCAAAATTTAATAGAGTTCCGAGTGAGCATTTATCAATAGGGAATAATAAACTCTACATTTTCGAAAGATGATCTACCTCTTTCTAAGCATCCTTACTTCGGGCTTGATCTTTATCATTTTTAAAGGGTTTAGTAAATATGAGATTGACAACGCGCAAGCTATTATCACGAATTACGTTGTAGCCTTTAGCTTGGGCCTTATTTCTAGCGATAAAGGACTAAGCAATGTTCTAGGATCAGACTGGATATGGGTGGTGTTGATGATTGGAGTTTTATTCATTAGTCTTTTTATTCTAATGGCTCAGGTTTCACAAACCCAAGGAGTAACAATCGCAACGGTGGCTGTAAAAATGAGTGTTGCTATTCCCGTTCTATTAGGATTTACAGTATTTAAAGATGAGGTGACTGTTGTGAAACTCATTGCCATTTTTCTTTCTCTTATTGCAATTCTACTTGTAACCACTAAGCCCGATGAAAAATTCAACATTGCTTTATTGACTTTACCCCTTATCCTGTTTTTTGGAAACGGTTCACTCGATGCGATATTAAAATTTGCTCAAGCTAAGTTTGTTCCTGCAGAAGAAATTGAACTATTTACTTCATTGTGCTTCGGATGCGCAGCACTGTATGGTTTTCTTTTATATCCATTGAGAAAAAACAAGCCGTCTTTTGAACTAAAAAACATACTTGCTGGAATAGTTCTAGGTATACCAAATTTTGGATCGATTTACTTTTTACTTAAAGCCTTAGAAATAACAGGTTTAGAAAGTTCGGTCTTCTTCCCAATAAACAATATAGGTATCGTACTTACATCAACATTACTTGCGTTGCTTATTTTCAAAGAGAAACTTGCTTTAAGAAACTGGGTGGGTATTGCTGTCGGTGTTCTCTCCATCATATTAATTAGCCGGTAAATGAAGGATCAGTACCACTCTATTTCTAGAAAAGGTGAATCCCTTTACAAAGAGAAAGGGAGTAAATTTTTTGGCAAAGCATACCCTTGTAAGAATAAAGCTGAATTAAAAGAGATTTTAGACCTTTTAAAGAAAGAATATCACAGCGCACGTCATTTTTGCTTCGCTTATAGATTTAATCCTGAAAAGCCTGAAGAACGCGCAAATGATGATGGAGAACCTTCCAATAGTGCCGGTGCTCCTATTTTGGGTCAAATCTATTCTAGAGAATTATACAATGTTGTTGTTATTGTTATTCGGTATTTCGGAGGGACCAAACTGGGGGTACCAGGACTAATTCGCAGCTACAAAACATCAGCAATGGAAGCTTTATTAGATGCAGAGATAGCTGAATTCCAAATTACATCAAGGTTTAAAGTCACTTCTGACTACAAAAATGTCAATGAATTGATGCGTTTGATAAAAAAACATGATATCAAAATAATTAGTCAGGAATCGGCAGAGAAAATGTCAGTTCTTGCAGAAGTGAGAAAGTCAGAATTCAAATACATTGAGGACATATTCAAGCAAAAATTTCAATTTATATTTGAAACCCAATAAACATTGATAATGAAGTACGCTATAAGTCTTTTTGTGATATTAATCTCTAGTGTTTGTTTTAGCCAAAGCAAACACATCTCTCATTCTGATGATTTGGGATTAATACATAAACATACCACCTTTCCTAATTCGTTAGTAAACGATCTGTCTATAGAAAATGTAAGGTCTAATCTAATGAATGAAACAGGAAAAGAACTTGAATTAGCATATTATAAGAATAGCCCAAAGGCACACTATTATTTGTTTCAGCAAAACTTTAATAACATTAAAGTATATGGCGCTGAAATTAAGGTTGGAATTGACAATAATGGAAAAATCTTGAGAATTGATAATGGTCTTATTGATATCCCTGCGAACTTCAGCTCAACTTCAGGATTTATCAACTGGGATCCTTCCAATGAAGAAGCAAATCTTTTAAACATCAAAAAAGAGCAGATTCTCATTTTAATAAACAATGAAATTCAACAAGCTTTGGAGGTAACCGTTCATTTCGACAACGATGAGTACATTCAGTACCTAGTATCTGAATCAGGTGATGTATTACAAACGCGTGATTTGAACCGATATCACTTTATTGATGAAAAAGACACTACTGCTTTGATGGTTGTTTTTAACCCTGATCCCATGACCAAGGCGAGTATTTCATGGATTAATGGTGCTGATTATGACAAGAATGACCAAAATGAAACTTTCTTAAACCCATTGAGAGATACATTAGAAATAGAATTGACTTATGATGAAAACTCCAATTTGTTCATCTTAGAGAATGATCGGTTAGTTATTAAGGAATTTTCAAACCCATCTCAACCCATCGTTAATTCAGCTACTCCAATGTTTGAGTATTCAAGATCTCATCACGGTTTTGAACAAGCAAATGCTTATTTCCATATTACAAACACACAGAAGCACATTCAGAGCTTAGGATTTATGAATCTGGTTGATTACAAAATCGAGGTGGATGTAAATGCACTAAATCAGCAAGATAATTCTATGTTTAGCTTTGCCTCCAACCCACCTCGTCTATTTTTTGGAGAGGGAGGTGTAGACGATGCCGAAGACGCAGATGTTGTGATTCATGAATATTACCACGCTGTTTCTCACAGTGCTTCCGGAAACACAAATTCAGGAACGGAAAGAAGAACGCTAGACGAAGCTATAGGTGATTATTTCGGATGCTCATACTCCAAGATGATCAATCCTTATAACTGGGAGAATGTTTTCACCTGGGATGGACATAATCAATACTGGGGAGGACGTTTCGGAAACAATCCTAACGGGAAAGTGTATCCTGTTACATTTTCGGGAGGTAATATTTATGCTCATACAGATCTATGGGTTTGTGCATTAATGGAGATTTACAATCATATCGGCAGAAATGCCATGGATCAATTAGTGATAGAATCTTTGTACGGGTATTTTAACCAAATGACTTTTACAGATGCAGCTCTACTCATTGTGCAAGCGGACAGTTTGTATAATAATGGAGTAAATGTCCCAATAATTTGGAGTACCTTCTATAATAAGGGTATTCTTCCTTCAAATCCCGTTTCTATTTACGAAAATGAAATTGTTGGTGTAAACGTTATTAACTCAATTGGATTTAGCACCGGAGGTTCACTTACATTACTGAATGACAAAATGTTAGATCTTAACGTGTTAATCTATGATGTAAGTGGGAAAAAGAAATTTTCCACTGTTGTAAATGGCGATGAAAGGTTAAATATTTCGGGTATTGACTTTAAAAGCGGGGTTTATATTCTACTCATTGAAGATAAGTTTGGCAATAACACCACTTATAAATTAATGAGACAATAACTCACTTAAGATTTTTACTTACTAATATCCTAAGGCCTCTATTAAATGTATAGGGGCTTTTGTGATTTTATTGGTAGCTATATCTATAAATACTAAAACCACTTTTCCGGTGACAAGCAGCTCACCTTTCTCGTTAAAGATTTTGTGGTGAAATGAAATTTTAACAGATGGCTTCTCAACAATTTCAGTTTCAATACTTAGCAAATCATCATATAAAGCAGACTTCTTATAATTCACTTCCAGATTCACAACTGGAAGCATTACTCCATCCTCTTCCATCTTTCTGTACGACAGGCCTGCATCGCGCAATAATTCCACTCTCCCAACTTCAAAATATTGGGCGTAATTCCCATAGTATACAACTCCCATTTTATCCGTTTCGGCATACCTCACTCGTACAGAGCACGTTGACTTCATCATTGTCATATAAATATTTACAAAACCCTTGTGTTTACTAGGGATACGCATTACCCGTAGTCCCTCAATATTGGACTAAAAAAACTTAAAAGTCAAGGGCAAAATGATTTTTTTTCTAATTTTTTTATACACACATTTGCTTCAGATTTGAGGAACAAAACACTGCTTGTATTTAGTCGATTTCTCTACCCTAATATTTTACTTTTTTAACTCGATAATTGGACTTTTGATTAATGGAAAAACCAGCTGAAACCATTTGGAATGCCTGCCTAGACTACATTAAGGATAACATCGAATCACAAAGTTTTAAGACATGGTTTCTGCCTATTAAACCCATTAAAATTCAAGGTAAGATTCTTACGGTACAAGTGCCTAGTAAGTTTTTCTACGAATTTCTGGAAGAGAATTACATTAACATCATAAAGTCGGCTCTAATTAAAGAGTTGGGCAAAGATGCGAAGTTGGTATACAGCATTGTAATGGAGAACACGTATGGAAACCCAGATCCTTATACAGTAAAAATCCCTAGCAATAATAGAGCCCCTATCAAAAACCCTAAGGTGAATATGCCGGTTGAAATAGGCGGTCAAGAGGGTATAAGAAATCCATTTATCATTCCAGGTTTAAGAAAAGTAAACGTAGAATCTCAGCTGAATCCAAATTACAATTTTGAGAATTTCATAGAAGGAGAATGCAATAGATTGGCACGATCTGCTGGTTTTGCAGTTGCAGCAAAACCGGGTGGAACTTCTTTTAATCCCCTGCTTATTTATGGTGGAGTTGGTCT
>JAOARK010000508.1 GCA_025210575.1 Schleiferiaceae bacterium | reverse complement strand
CTTCCAATCTTTGGGCGCACGCCATCCGAAATACACTCCGTTTATCGAAGGCTTCGGAAAAGTGTATGCCTACATGGTACCTGCCGGGTTTATTTTCATCGCATTGTTTCACCACTTTGTGTCTCAACACTAAAATACTCCATTTGATATGTCAAAATTAGATGCTAAAATCCCTGAAGGGCCGATAGATAAAAAATGGACCAATCATAAAAACAACATTAAATTGGTTAACCCAGCCAACAAGCGTTTAATAGACGTAATCGTTGTTGGTACTGGTTTAGCAGGTGGTTCTGCCGCTGCTTCTCTTGCCGAAATGGGTTACAACGTAAAAGCGTTCTGCTTCCAAGATTCTCCAAGACGTGCACACTCTATTGCTGCACAGGGAGGTATTAACGCTGCTAAGAATTACCAGAACGATGGTGATTCAACTTACAGATTATTCTACGATACTGTTAAAGGTGGTGACTACCGTGCGCGTGAGGCAAACGTTCACCGTTTAGCAGAAGTATCAGCAAATATTATAGACCAATGTGTGGCACAAGGGGTTCCCTTTGCACGCGAATACGGAGGTCTTTTAGATAACCGTTCTTTTGGTGGTGTTCAGGTTTCTAGAACATTCTACGCTAAAGGACAAACAGGTCAGCAGCTTTTATTAGGTGCTTATTCTGCAATGCGCCGCCAGATTGGTAAGGGTAAGATCAAAATGTACAACCGCCACGAAATGATGGATGTTGTAATTGTTGATGGTAAAGCCCGTGGAATTATTGCGCGTAACCTTGTTACAGGAGAAATTGAAAGACACAGTGCACACGCTGTAGTTATTGCTTCTGGTGGTTACGGTAACGTGTTCTTCCTTTCTACAAATGCAATGGGTTCTAACACCTCTGCAGCTTGGAAGATCCACAAAAAGGGAGCTTACTTCGCTAACCCTTGCTACACGCAAATTCACCCAACTTGTATTCCTGTTTCTGGAGATCACCAGTCTAAGCTTACGCTGATGTCTGAGTCATTGAGAAATGATGGACGTATTTGGGTTCCAGCAAAACTAGAAGACGCTAAAGCGATTAGAGAAGGCAAATTAAAGCCAACTGATCTCGCTGAAGAGGATAGAGATTACTACTTAGAAAGAAGATACCCTGCTTTCGGTAACCTTGTTCCTCGTGATGTTGCTTCGCGTGCAGCGAAAGAAAGATGTGACGCTGGTTTTGGGGTTAACGCAACAGGAGAAGCTGTTTACCTAGATTACGCTGCAGCAATTCAGCGTTACGGTAAAGAGCAAGCTTTAGTTCACGGACACGATGTGAACGATAAGGCGCTTGTTACTCAATTAGGTAAAGACGTAATTAAGGCTAAGTATGGTAACTTATTCCAGATGTACGAAAAGATCGTAGATCAGAATCCATACGAAACGCCAATGATGATCTACCCTGCGGTACACTATACAATGGGTGGTGTTTGGGTTGATTACAACTTAATGACTACAATTCCTGGTTGTTACGCAGCTGGAGAAGCTAACTTCTCAGACCACGGTGCCAACAGACTTGGAGCTTCTGCTTTAATGCAAGGATTGGCAGATGGTTACTTCGTATTACCATACACTATTGGTGATTACTTAGCAGATGATATTCGTACAGGGCCTATTTCCACGGATTCTGCCGAGTTTGAAGCTGCGGAGAACGAGGTTAAAGAACGATTGAACTTCTTCCTTAACAATAAAGGATCTAAGTCTGTAGACCACTTCCACAAACGCTTAGGAAAAGTAATGTGGGATAAAGTAGGTATGGCTCGTAATGAGAAAGGCTTAAAAGAAGCCATCGAAGAAATTCGCCAGATCAAGGATGAATTCTGGAAAGATGTTCGCGTTCCTGGTGAGTTGAATGAGTTTAACCAAGAGCTTGAAAAAGCAGGTCGCGTTGCCGACTTCCTTGAATTAGGAGAGCTTTTCGCGATGGATGCATTACAAAGAGAAGAATCTTGTGGTGGTCACTTCCGTGAAGAGAGCCAGACTGAAGAAGGAGAAGCAAAACGTGATGATAAGAACTTTGCTTTTGCTGCAGCTTGGGAATACAAAGGAGAAGATATCTCAAAATCAGTGATGCACAAAGAAGAGCTGGTATACGAGAATATTGAAATGAAACAACGTTCATACAAATAATAAAGCATTTCGAGTTATGAATTTGACACTTAAAATTTGGAGACAAAAAAACGCAGACACTACTGGAAGCGTTGAAACTTATCCTATCAGCGATGTATCGCCAGATATGTCTTTCTTAGAAATGCTTGATGTATTGAACGAGCAGTTGATAAATGAAGGTAAAGAGCCTGTTGCTTTCGATCACGATTGTCGTGAAGGTATTTGTGGTATGTGTTCTTTATACATCAATGGTCAGGCACACGGACCAGATAGAGAAATTACGACTTGTCAGTTACACATGCGTTCTTTTAAAGATGGTGATACCATTACAATTGAGCCATGGAGAGCTGCTGGTTTCCCTGTTGTAAAAGACTTGGTGGTAGACCGTGGTGGGTTTGATAGAATCATGAATGCCGGAGGTTTCGTATCTGTAAATACTTCTGGTAACACTATCGATGCGAATGCCATTCCTATCCCTAAAGCGGATGCGGACGAAGCGTTCGACGCTGCAACATCTATTGGTTGTGGAGCTTGTGTAGCTACGTGTAAAAACGCGGCTGCGATGCTTTTCGTTTCTGCAAAAGTATCTCAGCTGGCATTATTACCACAAGGTAAGGTGGAAGCTGCCGATCGCGTATTGAACATGGTGAACCAAATGGAACTAGAAGGCTTTGGTAACTGTACAAATACTGGTGCTTGTGAAGTTGAATGTCCAAAGGGTATTTCTTTAGACAATATTGCTAGAATGAACAGAGAATACTTAAGCGCTAGCTTTACGAGTAAATAGCGGAAATTATATTAAACAATAAAAAAGGCGTGCTAAATAGCACGCCTTTTTTATTTTATACTATTAATAGTTGAGACCTCAATGCCTGTAGTATTTAAACTACGTATAATTTGATTTGTATTTTGTTTATTTGCCCTGTTTTTTATACACGAATTAGAGTTTATTCCCATGAAAAAAATACTACTCGCTTTGTGGTGTTTGGTAACACCTATGGCCTTAAGTGCCCAAACTGATTTAACCCAAGGAGACATTGCCTTTATTGGTTTTAATACTATACCTAGCTCAGGCGCTCAATGGATAGCCGTTGTCGCTACTGCTCCAATTTTTCCTGGAACACAGTTCTATCTTACCAACCGTAAATGGGGTAAAGAGGTTGTAAACAAAGACGAAAACAATCCCCTGAACTATGAAGCATTTGATGATTTAGCGAGTGGAGAAGGGACTTACCGCATAACTATTGACGAATTCTTGAGTGTTGGTCAGGTAATTAAAATTACTATTTCAGGTACTCCAACTACAAGTGTTGGGTCTATAGAGGTTTTAGAAGGAAGTACACTGAACCTTCAAAACAAATCAGTAATGTGGATTTATCAAGACGACAGCGATGCAAATTCACTTCCTGATTTTGTATCATGCTTCTATTGGAATGATACGGACATGTTGGAAACCTACGGTACCTCAAACGGAAACTTTAGCCCACCATACTATTACAACACAGGATTGGATATGGTCTCAGCGAATAGCTCAAAAACGGGGATCACGACTTTCTATGGAAGTAATAATGATAAGTGTGGTAGGTTTGACCCGGTAACCTATAAAAATGTGCGTGGTTCAGGCATTGATACATTGGTTAATTATTCAGATCCATTGGGCCAAAGTCTCTATTATGGACAATCACTTTCCGATATTGTATGGTTATTCTCAGGAACCTGTAATACCTCAGGTGGCGTTGGAGATTTAGATGTCGCCCGCAATTGGCTCTCAGATGTAGACAATATTGTTTTTGATCAATACATGTATACATGTACCCCTCCCTCCGGATTTACAGGATCTGATGTTCCCGGGTGGTTCGGAAAAAAACAATCAGAAGCAAGTTGGAGTAAAGTGACCGGTTCACTCGATTTTACTAATACAACTTTTGACAAAGAGATTATCATTGACTGCGATGTAACAATACCAAATGGAACAGACTTCAGAGTTTCAAGGCTGAGCATCAGCGCTAATACAACTTTAACCTTTGAACCCAACACATCTATTGCCATTTATTTTGATTCTGATAATCAAGGAACGATCAAACTTCTAACAGAGTTATCTGACCCCGCCAATCTTGGTCAAACCTCTAACATTATTCCTACCTCGGCCTCATTAGGAGGAACCTTTGTCGTAGAACATGCTATTACGGAAACCTATGGCTGGCACCACATGAGCTCGCCTATTGTCACAAAATTGAGCGATATAGTTTTTGAACAGCTAGACCTTTCTGCTATAGGGGGTGGAGCTTCAACTAAAACATTTGCGTTAAATGATGGCGCCTCAGATCCAGATTTTAGAAACATTTATGTTTGGAACCCAGAAGGTGTTGTGAACGGGCTAAATCAACTGGAATTATGGCAGCCTATTCCGAATGATCTGAATACCGATAATTTTTCAGATCAAGCTTACACTATTTATATTCCTCAAGAATGCGTGCCATTAAAATTCACTGTTACTGGCCCTCTTCTCGCTCCGGATTCTGATTTTGATGTTCCCACTACAATTGGGTATCAAGATACTTTAGACAAGACTCCAACACCTGGTTTTGGCGCACCTTGGTGGTCTAGCACCAATTCACTAAAAGGCTGGAATTTTGTTCGAAATCCTTTCATGAGCTACATTTCAGTGGCAGACTTTATTGAGCATTACATTACACCTGTGCAAGATGGCGGCAATCAGGTTTTTAATAGTGTTATCTATCAATACGCTCCAAACTATCAAAATTCTATTAACATAGAATCGAACTACAGAATGCACAATGACCAAACGGGAGATACTGACGCTGACTATATCGCACCATTTGCAGCCTTCTTTGTTCAAACTTCTAATAATGGCGCGTTTAACCCGATTAATGTTCCAACTTTGAGCATTGGTAAGAAATGCCTTAATCTTGAGAAAAATGGTAAAAACCCATTCTGGAAAACTACACCAACAAATAAATTATCTCTTTCAGTAAAAAAACCTGGAGACGAAAAAGCCTACTCTTCTGTGCACGTAGATCTAAGAGAAGACGTACACAATTTAGACTATAATGGAGACCGCGATGCCTTGAAGGTATCCAATCAGAACGGTGTTAATCTGTATTTAGGTCATGACTCTTTGAACTATGGTATCAAACAAGTTCCTTCAAGGTTTGACTCGTTATCGTTCAACTTAGGTTGTGGTAGCCCAAATCAAAATGAAACTTTACAGATTACAAATCATGAACATTTTAACACCCATTTCCACAGTTATTTAATTGACCATAAGCTGAATAAAGTCCATTATTTGAACAATGGCCCTTATTCCTTTAAAAACGATCCCGATTATTCTGGATATAGGTTTACCTGGAAGCTCTACCCATCACATGTACAAATCCCTGTAGAAAGCACTAAAAGCATGCCTTGGTGGCACTCCTTGCCAGATGGTATATACGTTTCTTTTGACAAGCCTTTTACTCGTACCGTAGAGCTTCTAGATCTTAACGGAAAGACCATAAAAGAAGTGGAGAGAAACTATGAAAAGCATTTAAAGCTTATAGAATTTGGTGAATTGAAACCTGGTGTGTATTTGATTAAAACACAATACGGTACTCTTAAGATGATAATCTAAGACCACGGTATAAAATTTGATATAATCAGCCCCGTTAATCAGAATAGCGGGGCTTTTTTATTTTAGTCTCAAACAAAAAACCAAAACATTCATGAAAAAAACACTCTTCTATCTGTCGGCTATATTTTTAGTCGGTTCTTGCG